>DASQEG010000832.1:0-5535 GCA_035633775.1 Bryobacteraceae bacterium | reverse complement strand
GTACTCGCGGTTCAGCAGGTTGTCGGCTTCGGCGATAAGCGACACGCCGCGACCGATATTGCGGAGCCAGGCAAGCTGGACGGTCGTAAAACCAGGCAGTAGAAACTGATTGCGATCATCCTCGAACTGCCCGGAGAAGGCTCGCATTGTGAGCGAGGCCAGCGTCGGGCCGTTATGCCACGACAGTCTCGCGGATCCGGAGTGCCGTGGCACCTGTGGGATGCGCTCCCCCGTGCTGAACCGTGCGTCTGCCAGAAGCCAGCTCGCGTCCGCCGTCCACTGTCGCCAGTTCCACTCGCTTCGCACTTCGATCCCCCGCGTCAGGGCCTCTGCTGCATTCCGCCGCTGCCGCACGATCAGTGTTGGTGTGGAGCTGAGAGTCACGTTCGTGATCAGATCATCGAGGCCATTCCTGTAGAACGTCACCGACACCTTGGCGTACTCGCCGTTGTAGTCGAATCCTGCTTCGGCACCGAACAGCGTCTCTGGCCGAAGCAGCTCATTGGCCTGTGTCTCGGCATTACCGACACGGAAGGGACGATACAGCTCGTTCAGAGTCGGTGCCCGGAATGCCCGGAAAACTGAGCCACGCGCCCGCAAAGATCCATGTCCCAATGCGAAACCCAGACTGGGGCTGACGAACTCATCTCCAGCGGCATTGTGGACGCGGGCTCCCGCATAGGTCTTAAGCGCACCTGTCGTCCAATCCGTCTGGACGAAAGCTCCGGTCTGCGTCTGCGAACCGCCGCCAACGCGCAAGCCCGTGGGGAACAGGCGGTCGGTGCTCACGCCAGCAACGCGCTGCGCGTCCGCGCCGCTGACGAGATTCCAGCGAGAGCGTCGGTGACTCCACAGCAGTGCACCTCCGGTCGCATCGGAGGGAACCGTCTGCAATGACGTCAGGCGTTCGGAATTTCGATCAGCGGCAATCGCTGAAAAGCTCGCGCGGTACTCACCTCGGGTGTGATAACCCATCAAGGAGACATTGTCGGCCGTCCATGCGTTGGACCATGTACCCGTGACCGTGCCTGTCGTCGTGGAGTTGTGTGTCAGCACGGTACCGTTGTCCCGCTCCTCAGTGAGCAGGTCCGCACGCAACAGTAACCGGCTTCGAACGCCGATCAGATCGAGCCGTGTATTGGCCGCGACGAACCGAACATTGGCGTCGGTGTCGAACGTACCACGCCGGTCTGCACGCACGGTTGGATAGCCGTCCGTGGTGAACGCACGCACATTTGCCGTCACGCCTGTGTTTCGCCACAACCTGCCGCCTCCGGCGTGAACCTGGTGCGTGTCCCGGTTGCCGATGTCATAGCCGAGCCGGGCAAACGTGCGGGCAGGTTGCGAGAAGAGCGCGATTGCGCCACTCATCGCCCGGTCCCCGAAGACACTGGTCGCCGCCGTGCTGCTTAATTCGACCCGGTCCAGTTCGGCCGGAGAGATTCTCGCCCACTGGATCCACCCGCCGAAGGGGTCGTTGAGCGGCACGCCATCCCAGAGCACAAGCGTTCGGGATGCGCCGCTCGACCCGAGGCCGCGAAGGGAAACACCCTGGGTTGTCGGGTTGGCGACGAGGCTGGACGCTCTGCGGAACAGAGAAAAGCCGGGGATGGAACGCAGACGGTCGTCAAGGTTTACACCTGGCTGAGCGGCGATCTCCAAAGGCCGCATCGTCGTAACCACGGCTGGAGTTTCGGCCTCGATGCTCTCGATCACAGTGACGGTCGTCCGGACCGGTTCAGGCCGGGTCTGCCCGGTTGCGATCCATGGCAGCAGCACCAGGATCAACGGCCATCCAGCCCGCACCGGCAGCTTCGTCCAGACGGTGCGTGACGGCCAGAGATAAGTTCTTGTCATCGGGATGCGGCAGCTTGGCGCCGAGTAGTGGCTCTACCAGCGCAAGGTATCTGAGTACATCGTAAACGCCCGACTCCTCAGGAATTCTTTTGTCGAATCTTTGGGTGATCACGCGCAGCGGAGTGCCTCGATCGTGGAGCCTCCAGACGAGGTACGCGCAGCACTCGACCGCTGACTCAAACCATTCCGCGGTCACGTGACCGTCGAGGTCGAAAAACACGGTGACCGCCTGTTCGTGCTCGCGGGCGAACTCCCGCACCTGCAACTCGCCTGTGCGCGCGCTGGCCTTCCAGTCCACATGGCGCGCACTTTCGAGGAACTCGTATGGGCGAATGCGGTAGAACTCGCTGCCGCGTCCCTGCTGCCTCGCTTCAAGCTGGCCGCTGATGTCGGCGAAGACCTCATCGAACTCGGGCCGCCCATCGATCGCAGGGTACACCAGCACCTCCCGTTCCAGCCGCACGCTTGCGCGGCGTCCTGTAAACCCGAACGGGAATCTGCTGCCGAAGTAAAAGGTGTTGTCCTTGTGGATGCCTCTGCGCTCGAACAGCAGCTCCACAGAAGCTTCCAGAGCAGTTCTGGCCGGCAGCATGGGAAAGTACAGAGTGTCGCGGAGGCCGCTTTCCTTCGAGCCGCTGAGCTCTACCGAGAAGGACGGGCTTAGCAGCTTCCTGTTACGAACAACCAGCCGTCCGTGCACCGGCCGCCGTGCCGCAACGTGCTCGGGAACCTGGACGTGCAACTCAAGTCCTGCCAGGCCGAGACGGCTGACGAACCCTGAGATCAGCATCGTTGCGAGGAGAGCTGCCAGAAGCAAGAAAAGCAGATTGTTTGCTGAAGCGAACGCAGCCAGTCCGACAAGCGCGGTGGCTCCGGTAAAGATCAGCCCGGACAGCGTGATCTGCTGCCGCATGTTGCCCTCGAGCATTCCGCGCAATCTCTGCCAGCGGCGTTGCAACGTTCAGGGCCTCCGGTCCATATGGTCCCATGCGATACCCTGTCGTTTGTGCTGCGCAAGGTTACCGTGAACGGCAGGACACTGGATGTCCAGCTTGGGCCTGAGGGCGCTTACACGATCGATGGCCGGGAAGGAACAGCCTCGGTAGTGGAACTGGAACCGGGAGTCTTTTCCATCATCGTGGAAGGCCGCTGTTACGAAGCTCGGGTGCGCAACGGTACGGTTTACGTCAACGGCGACCGGTACAATGTCGAGGTCCAGGATCCCCGCTCGGTGTCATTGCGCAATGGTGCCGCCGCAGCGGGCAGGCACACCGTGAAGGCAGCCATGCCCGGTAAGGTCGTGCGAATTCTGGTGTCCGAGGGTGAGGCCATACGCGCGGGACAGGGCATTGTCGTTGTTGAAGCAATGAAGATGCAGAACGAGCTGAGGTCTCCGGTCGATGGCGTCGTTACCTCACTTTCGGTCAAAGAGGGCGCGCCCGTCCGGGCCGGCGACGCCCTTGCTGTCGTCGAGGCGTCATGAGCGACCAGGAGTGCGGGAACTGCGGCGGCACAGGATACATCAGCGTCGACCGCGACGGAATCAGTGCCGCGAGCCGCTGCCCGTGTTATCTCGATCGCATGGCGGCGTCACGCGTGCCGAAGGCCGGCATTCCCGGGAAATTTGCGCGTTCGACGTTTGACAACTTCGAAATCGGCGGTGTGGCGAATCCTGTCGTCGGCGCACTACGATCGAAAGTACGAATCGCGGTGAAGCGGTTTGCCGTAGATTTTCCTTCCGGCGCAAAGAAAAGCCTGCTGCTGACGGGACCGCCGGGGGCCGGCAAAACGCACCTGGCGATAGCGGCGTTTCGAACCATACTCGAGAAGGGTTTCGA
The DNA here is from genome assembly GCA_035633775.1 of Bryobacteraceae bacterium. Classification (GTDB taxonomy): domain Bacteria; phylum Acidobacteriota; class Terriglobia; order Bryobacterales; family Bryobacteraceae; genus JAWXCM01. Next base: position 1,840 of record DASQEG010000832.1, on the reverse strand, counting down.
TGGAGTCTTCTTCGAATACCAGCAGCTGCTGAATCTGATCACTGCCTCGTGGAATCCCGCCTCGGGTGTGCAGGAACGAGCGGCGTACGGTCAGGCGCTGGAGACACCGCTGCTGTTCCTCGATGATCTTGGCGCCCGCCGCAGCAGCGAATGGGTTGAGGACACGATCACCAGCATCATCACGGACCGTTACAACAATGAGCGGCCGCTGATTGCCACGAGCAACCTGCGCCTCGACTATGGAATGAGCTCTGGAAGTACAGCGGGCGGATCGCCGCGTTTCGAGAAGACGCTGGCGGAGGTCATCGGGGCGCGCTCAGCGTCGCGTCTGGCTGAGATGTGCGTCGTTGTGGATTTTCAGGGCCTGCCGGACTACCGCCAGCCCGAGCAGGGTTTCTCGTCTCAGGTCAGGTAGAACAGGCTGAGCCGCGGCAGGCCTGCACGCTGCTGCACCTGCTGCGAGATGTACTGCTGCTCGAGGCGCGCAATCTGTTCGGCTGTCATCTTCGACCGGTACGGCCGCAGCGTGCCTTCAAGCTCACGCCGCACCTGGAACAGCTCCTCTTCTGACACTTCGGCGATCACTCGGGCGGCCATCTTATCCTCCATGGCCGTGAGCCGCTGCTCGAGTTCCTCCAGGTCTCTGAAATGGTCTTCGATCTCATTCGCGAGATCTTCCAGCGAATCAGCGATGGTGTCGAATCCTCCTCTGTCGCGAAGCCTGACAGCGTTCGATCTGAGATAGGATTCCACCTCGTCTTTACTGAAGGGCGGCGGCGGCGCGGTTGCACTCGCACGGGACGTTGTTCCTTTCGCCAGGGCGCGCGCTTCCTCGATCACTGCCTGAGTGCAGTAGGCAACCGAATTTACAAGGCGGTGTTTGGTTTTCTTTGCATGCCACTTTTCAAATGCGTGCTCGATGCCGCGCAGGACCGCCTCAAGTGGGATACCGCTGTTCTTCCAGTTTTCGACCAGTGCCCAGTCGAGGGGAGACATCAGGAACATGCCTGTTCCGCGCGCACGCTGGAAGTGCTCTTCGACCTCAGTGAAGTAGTTGAAGTAGTTCCACGCTTCTACTGGCGCTGATTCCTCTGCCATAGCAGTTGAAGTCCTTCGAGGGTGAGGTCCGGATCGGCGCGGCCAATGTAGCGAGATCCGGCTACGATAAGCTCCGCCTGCCCGCCAGTTGCGACCGTCTTCATGTCAGCTCCGAGAGTCGTGATCAGCCTCTCGAGAATTCCGTCGACCGTACCGATTACACCGTAGTACAACCCGGCCTGCATCGAGTTTACGGTGTTAGTGCCGATAACGCTCGGCGGCCGGCGAAAATCCACCAGCGGCAGTCTCGCCGTACGCGTGAACAGGCCCTGCACAGACATGCCGATTCCGGGACAGATCAGGCCGCCCAGATACTCGTGATTGCGAGAAATTGCGTCGAAGGTGATTGCGGTGCCAAGGTCGACGACAACACAGGGAGCACCGTATTTGTGGATCGCGGCAACGCTGTTCACGATGCGATCGGCACCCACCTCCCGCGGGTTGTCGTAACGAATACGCATCCCGGTGTCTGTGTCAGCAGTGACGAACATCGGTTCCCGATCGAAGTAGCGACGGCTCATTGAGGCCAGCGTCGACTCGAGCGGCGGTACAACGCTCGCGATGATGATGCCGTCAATCCGGCTCAAGTTCAGATCGCCGAGCGCGAACAGGTTCCGCAAGAGGATGCCCCACTCGTCCGAGGTCTGGTCGTGCACTGTGCGCAAGCGCCAGTGACGGACGAGCCTGGTCTCATCGAACACGCCAATGGTGATGTTGGTGTTACCGGCGTCAAGCGCTAAGA
>DASQEG010000831.1:0-5928 GCA_035633775.1 Bryobacteraceae bacterium | reverse complement strand
AAAAGTGGCACGCCGAACCGAGGGAAAAGCTCCTGTACGTCAAGGAACGAGTTCCAGGCGGAAATCGCGTCGCCATCAAGCTCCAGAACCACCAGGCCCCACGCGGAGTACCCGCCACCATGGGCGGGCTTGTACTGGAGGAACGCGGGCGAACCTGAAGCTGCAGTGGGCACCAGCCGTGACCCGCGACAACCGGCTCCTCGTCCGCCGATCCATTGGCCGATGGCGTCCCTGCCCTGCAGCCACAACGAGTACGGAGGCATCGAGAGCGTGGCGTCGCGATGCAGCAGTCCCGTGAGCTCATCGACGTCGTAGCGAAGAAAGGCGTCGACGTATCGCTCCAGCAACTGCTCCTGCTCTCGCGTCAGCTGGCCGGGCTGTCTGATGTCACGGCTTGCCAGCGTGGTGCGGGCCCGCTGAAGCGCGCTGTTCACGCCCGCCAGTGAGGTGTCCAGACAATCGGCTACTTCAGCGGCCGACCATCCGAGCACCTCAACCAGCAGCAGCGCAGCCCTCTGCTTGGGCGGAAGGTGTTGCAGTGCGGCCACGAAGGCCAGGCGGATGCTTTCGCGCAGAACGGCCTGCTCGGCCGTATTGCTGTCGGCTGGAATGGCGGCAGCATCGGGTATCGGTTCAAGCCAGTGGCTTCGTTCAAAGGCGACCAGCGGAGAATCGGGAGTTCCCTGCGGGCCTTCGATCGGTCGCATCTTGCGCCCGCGGCTCGACAAGACGTCAAGGCAAACGTTTGTGGCGATCCGGTACAGCCACGTGCGGAGCGAAGACCGCCCGTCGAACCGGTCAATACTGCGCCACGCGCGAATCATCGTGTCCTGCACCGCGTCATCGGCGTCAGCGGGGGAGCCGAGCATTCGGTAGCAGTGGCCCGTCAACGCCGTCCGGTGCACTTCGAGGTCTGCAATTGCAGCAGCAGCCGTCATTGAGGGAAGCCTAGCACGTCAAAGGTCGGCGATACTATAGCGCGTGATGTCGTTTCGCGGAGTCGATTACCTGCTCTTTGACTCATTGCTGAGCGAGGGCGAGATGCTGGTTCGGCAGACGGCTCGGCGATTCACGGACGAGCACATCGTGCCCATCATTCGTGACTGTTATCGCGAGGCGAGGTTTCCGAAAGAGTTGATACGCGAGATGGGCCGGCTTGGATTCTTCGGCGCCAATCTCGAAGGCTACGGCTGCCCGGGCATGAGCAGCATCGAGTATGGTCTGCTCATGCAGGAGCTCGAACGCGGGGATTCAGGTGTTCGAAGTTTCGCATCGGTGCAGGGTGCGCTGGTTATGTATCCGATCTATACCTGGGGTACTGAGGAGCAAAAGCAGCGGTGGCTTCCGCGGCTCGCGGCCGGTGACGCAGTTGGCTGCTTTGGCCTGACCGAACCAGGCTTCGGCTCAAACCCTGCAGGGATGCTTACCACGGCCCGAAGCGACGGCCACGCATGGATTCTTGACGGCGAAAAGACGTGGATCACCAATGGTTCGATCGCGGACGTGGCGGTGATCTGGGCTCGCACGGACGCCGGAGTTCAGGGCTTTCTTGTCGAGCGAAATACTCAGGGCTTCACGTCCTCAGATATCCACGGAAAGCTTTCGATGCGTGCCTCGATCACCTCAAGCCTGTCGCTCGCCGGATGCCGCATCCCGCAGGACAGTATCCTGCCCGGCGCGAAGGGCCTCAGGGCCGCACTCGCGTGTCTGACCCAGGCACGCTATGGCATTGGCTGGGGCACTGTGGGCGCCGCTATGGACTGCTATGAAACGGCACGCGGTTACTCGGTCGAGCGGAAGCAATTCGAGGGCAGACCGATAGCAAGTCACCAGCTTGTGCAGGAGAAGCTGGCCTGGATGATCACGGAGATCAGTAAGGCACAGCTTCTCGCACTTCATTGCGGCCGCCTCAAAGACCAGTCGAAGCTCGAGCCGGCCCACGTTTCGATGCTGAAGCGCAACAACGTCACCATTGCGCTTGAATGTGCGCGTCTCTCACGCGATCTTCTGGGAGCCAATGGCATTACGGATGAGTATCCCGTGATGCGGCACCTGTGCAATCTCGAAACGGTCAAGACCTATGAAGGAACCGATCACATCCATGCCCTGGTCATCGGCGAACGCGTGACCGGCGTCTCAGCGTACCGGTAGGCTAGCCGCCGTAAGGCATGGGCGGAACCTTGCCCAGCATCCGCGCATACACCGTCAGCGCGCCGCGGTGATGAGCCGTGTGCTCCACCATCGCCCATACGACGTCACTGACGGGCTGCCCTCCCATGATTGGTCCCGCGGGAAGGGGCTCCGCCAGTTGAGCCGCGTCCCTCGCATGCAGAAATGCAATTGCGTTGGCGTACGCAGCATCGAGCATCGTCCGCGCTGCCTCGAGCGAAGTAACGCGCTCGATATCTTTTGCGTGCTGTTCGAAGTCGAGGTCGAAGCCCTCTGCACGCGAGGCACCCTGGACGAACCAGTCGAGTGTCTGCGCCGTATGCGCGACCTGCTGTGCGACCGTCATCATTTCCCGCTGAGGACGGAACCCGGAATCGGGTTCGGTAAGCGCGCTGGTCGAACGTGCGAAGAAATCCTTACTTGCGAGCAGCTGGTTGACTAAGTGAGAGGCTTGCGGTTTGGGACTCATGAACGGAACTATACCAGAAGGCGAACAAACGGAGAATGATCTTACGGTAATACGCGTGGTCGAACGCCGGTCTTAGCTCTTGCGACGTCACTCAGTCCCTTCGGGCTCTGAACAGTGATGGCCCTGGTTTTCAATCCTGATACAATACCCCTTCACCTTGTGAAGCTACGTTTGCAAGACGCACCGAGCGCCTGCGAACGCACGACTGCGGAGGTTCCGAAACTTTGGTTGGACGCATGCTGCGCTTGTATAGCTACCTTTACCACCTTGGGCTCGGCCTGTTCCTTCTGGGCCTTGCGTTCGTGGCGCTTCTCAGCTCCAACACGCTGAAGATTCCAATTCTGCCCTGGACCGGAACTTCGCTCACTCAGTGGCTCCTGTGGGGCGGTATCCTCGGCATCGTTAGTGTCGTGCTTGCTGTCACCGGAGTCTTCCGTTATCTGTTCCCTCTTTGGGCGCTCGCCGTGCTCGGCGTAATGATACGCGGCTACGTGCTGACACCGGTGCCGTTCGACGGCCGTTCCGATGCGATGCAGGCGTTGTGGCTCACTCTGGGTGCGCTGCTCGCGTTCCTTGCCAGCCTCACACTGCTGACGCTCCGCCGTACAAGACGCGCCTAGTCAGCTCCACAGCTCGTGGACCGGACCGTAGAGGTCACGGTCCGCAAACGGAACGTACTCGAAGCCGCGGCCCAGTGGATCGTCGCGACGAATGGTCGTCCAGTCAATGCCGAGCGCCGAGTACATAGTTGCTTCAATGTCTTCGGCGCGGATTTCGCGATCACGCCTCCAGCCTGTTTCTACCGTAACGCCGCCTACACTATCAGTGGCGCCGATCGCACGGCCCCCGCGCACTCGCGCGCCGGCGACCAGAAGCGATTGCTGCAGGAAATGATCGCGTCCATTCTGGTTGTTCAGCGGCCCCACCGTCCGGCCAAACTCACCCATGGCGACGACCAGAGTCTCATCCAGCAGCCCGCTTTCCTTGAGATCTCCAAGGAGTGCGCCAAGGCCGTTGTCGAACTCGCGCGTTCGGGCCTGCAGGTTCGCATTTGGCTGATAGATGTTCTGGTGGTTGTCCCACCCGCCGATCGTGATCTGGACAAACCTCGTTCCGAGGCCTGCCTGCAGAATGTTGCGCGTCGCTATGCACGCATTGCCGAAGCCTGTATTGCCGTACCTGGTTCGCGTGTCCGCATCCCAGGTGAAGGCACGACTGACGGCGTCGTTGTACATCAGCTTGCGAGCGCTCAGGTTGAACGCCTGCATCTCGGCGTAAGCAGTGCCTCGTGCATCGTGCCCGCGTGCTTCCGCATCGAGATCGTTCAGCAGGTTGTAACGGCGCTGGAAGGCCGGAGCACCGTCTCGATGCGAGCTGTTGCCGAGGCCGTTCCCACCGGGACTGATATAAAACGCTCCATGCTCCGGCGCCAGATAGCCAGCACCTGGGCCTGAGGAAACGTTCATGGAAAGGAACGGCGGCAGAACGGCCTTTTGCATGTCCCCGAGTTCGAGCGAGACAACCGATCCGATATGCGGAGCGATGCGCGCCAGACCCGATGCAGGGTTGCGGCCGATCTGCACCCATGTCTGCGAGAGCTGGTGCACGGCTGCCCATGACTTAACGGAACGGACGAGCGCGAAGTCTTCTATACGCTCAGCCAGGAGCGGCAGGATGCCACGCGGCCAGCGGATGTCGCCGTAACTCTCGGGGGCGAAAAATTCCGGTGTCCATGCGCCTTCCTTGAGGTCGAACGTGTCCGTGTGGCTTGGCCCACCGGCCATCAGCACGAAGATCACATTCTTCGCGGTGCCCTTGGGCGATGCAGCCCCACGTGCTACGGTCTCCATTGGCCGCGTGGGCATGAGGAAGTAACCGCCGACCGCCGATGCTGCATGCCGGAAGAACAGGCGACGGCTCAGCTTCGGGCGACGCCAGAAATGCGTTCCCCGAACTCCCGTCCAGTCAAACCCCCAACGGTCTCTCATCGCTGCTGTTCCTTCAGTAACTGAACAGAAAGTCCAGTTTGTTGATGCACACCCATGCCAGGTCCTGAATGGCTTCGTTCCGATTCGGTGTGCGTGCCAGATGTGCCACTGCCAGCGCCTGCTCATTCGCGGTGGGCTTGCGGGAAAGGAATGTCATAAACATCTCCTCGACCAGCTGACCGTTGTCGGTAAGCTTCGCCAGGTTCACAAGAACCGGCGACGGGTTTGCTCCGCTCACACGTATGCGGTCAAGAATGAACGTACTGTTCATCAGACTAAGCTGCTGCTGAACCGAGCCTGATCGCAGCCGCTGCGCTGTGTCGCGATTACCGCGGTAGAAGATGTTCAGGAAGTCGCGTGTAGTGCCGTTGTTGCGCGGCTCATTGATGTCGGGGAGTTGCATCGCCCAGTTCACGACCTCGCTTTGGGGCGGCGCCGTGCCCTGAGGCAGCGTCTGTCCGTTTCTCATGGGCCACGTGTAACGTGGCAGCACACCGGTGGCGCTCACAACCGCGTCGTGGACTTCCTCCCCATCGATTCGCCGCGGGTAATGCCGTGCGAACAGCGACACGTAGTCGTATTTCCACTCGCCACCGTAAGAAGAGCTGAGCTGGTAAGCCGATGATTGGACGATCAGCCTCACCAGTGCGCGCAGGTCGGTGTCGCTCGTCATGAAAAAGAGCGCGAGCCGCTCGAGCAGTTCCGGATGAGTTGCCTGCAGCGTCCACGGCGCCGGTGGCGGGTTCTTCGGATCGAGCCGCGCCGGATCGAGCCCGTCCACGGGATCAACAAGTCCAAGGCCCATCAACTGCTTCCAGACCCGGTTCGCTACGTTGCGGCCGAACATTGGATCATTAACAAGCTTGCCGGCGAAGAAGGCCCGCCAGTTCTCTTCAGGCGAGGGCCGGGAACCGTCCCGGTACTCAGGGGTCAGGCTGCGCTGGGCTGCGAGGGCAACGCGGGGCGGCCGGTTGCCGGAAGTGGTGTTCAGGTCATACTGGCCGGTCGGGGAATCCACAACGGCGGTGCTGTTGTAGAGCACGTGCTCGTACTGCCGTGCACCTGCCGGGGCACCGTTGTTCAGCCGCATTCTGGAGAAGAAGGCAGCCATGCGTTGCGCATCGCTGCGCGTCACGGATTCAGCCCACAGGTTGATCCCGGTCAAATGCCCGCGGCCGCTGTGGCATAGAAGGCAGTCATAGTTCGACAGCCCGAGGAATGATGATGCCGTACGGGACAGCATCATATCGTAGGTATCCTGGGCGGGTCCCATGGCAGTGCTTGCGAGCACCGCGTAGTTGG
>DASQEG010000830.1:0-3321 GCA_035633775.1 Bryobacteraceae bacterium | reverse complement strand
CGTGTACAGAGCGAGGCCAAGTGGCCGGTTCGACGCTGCCGCAAGGCGGCCCCGCGCTGCAACGGCAGCACACCCGAGAACGGCTCGGCGCGTCATCTTCAGACCGTGCTGCATACGTGAAGTCTACCCTGATGGCCAGCTGCAGAACGCTGTCCTCCGGAAACGCATCGAACAGCTTTGTGCGGATCGCCATTATCCTGATGACGACTGGCCGCCACTCTGACCCCAGCCTTCTCACTTGACCGGACAGACGCCCTGGAAGCAGCTGCTTGAAAAGCCTGCTTAGTTTCCGCAACTACTATCACCTCGACTCTGGCTACATTCGGGGGCGCGAAGGAGAAGTCCTCACGCTTCTGCTGGCGGCGAGCATGTCCGGCCGCTTTCAGTTCCGTGTATCTGACGAGGATCCCGGCCAGCTGCGCTTCGAAGTCGAAATCTAAGGTGCGGCGTCCACTGCCGGAAAGCGGCCAACGCTTCTGGAGACCGAAGCTACGTTGAGACACACGTCGCGTATAGCGCTCGGACAGCGTTCATGAACTGGCTCCTTGATCAGGGAATAAGGCGCGCGGTGAGAAGTACGATCAGGGCACGGCCGGCGTCTTTCATGCGCGAGGCACCGAGCACTACCGTTTCGCCGTTCTTCACGTCATCGGTTTCGTCTCCGAGTGGCTCGATGCAGGAACGGCCGGCTCGGGCGTGGCGACCGCGATCCTTGATGGCGTCGAGGTGCCTGTCGGCTCGGTCCGCCCGGCTCTAACCGAAAGCATACGAGCAAGCGGCAGCCCGTGGTCGGCCGAATATCGAGAGGTCGGTAACCGCCGCCTTGAGGTCCTTCTCGAAGTCATCAGCCAGCGCGTTCCACGGAACGGCGCTCATGGCCGTGTGCGACTCGGCCCGGGACGCCCGCAGTGCGTTCGCACCTCGCAAGCCAGATGAGCATCGGCGGCTAAGCGAGCTGAGTCTGACGGGTCCGCTCAGCGGGCGCGACTCATGCCTCGCAGCCTTCAGCCAGGAGAACGGTAGCCTGCGATCCCGTTGTTCGGTATGCCCAGTCGGCAGGTTCCGCACGGCGGATGCAGCTGTCAGCTCAGATCACGTTCTAAGCTCGCCGCGGAAGTACACGACACCCGCTAGGCACGCTTGAGCGAGGAGGCGATCCGCTGCACGCGGGGATTCTCGCGGATTTGCTCCAGCGTTTCGGGCAGCGCAATGCACCAGTTCGGCCACTGTTCACTGGTGGTTGCAGGCATGTTGGGACGCTCAGGCACGAGCAGCGCGTCATCGAGCTGCGCGGTCACGAGTCTGGAGGGAGCGGACGCCAGAGCCGAATGCGCTTTCAAGGAGACCTCTTCGAGCGAGTCTCCACCTCGCACCCCGGCGTTCCTGGCGAGCAGTTCACGGCTCGCTTCCGTATCCTTCTCGTTCGGCTTCAGGCCGATCTTACGCTGCGCTTCGAGATCCGATCCTGTCCACATACCGGCTACCGTCGGCAGATCGTGTGTTGAAAGCGAAGCGAGCGCGAGTTCCGGCCAGTTCTGCGGCGGGTCCGGTTCGAACCAGAAGACGCGATAGGACAGAATACCCGTGCGCTGCAGCTTCTCAGAGACGCCCTGCTCCACGGTTCCCAAATCCTCGCCGACAACGAACGCACTGGCGCGGTAGCTCTCCAGCGCAACGATGGACAGCAATTCGTCCGCCGGGTACCTCACGTAGGCTCCTCTGGCTGCCCCGAGACCGGTTGGCACCCAATACAGGCGAAACAGCCCGAGTACATGGTCGATGCGCAGCCCTCCGGCGTGTCGCAGTGTTGCACGGATTGTCTGGATAAATGGCTCGTACCGTGCTGCGCGCAGCTTCCACGGGATAAACGGCGGCAGCCCCCAGTCCTGTCCCTGTGTATTGAACTTGTCCGGCGGAGCCCCTACGGAAATGCCCGTGGCGAAGACGTCCTGCGACATCCACATATCGGCGCCGCCAGGGTCTACTCCAATCGGCAGGTCCTGCATTACAGCGCAGCCGTAGGAGCTCCGCTGTAGCTGCTCCTCGATGAGCCACTGCAGCCAGATATGGAATCGGATCTGCTCCCTGTTCTGCTGGCGGAAGCGGCCGATGGCCTGCGACTCCGGGCGGTGATACTCGGCAGGCCAGTTCATCCATCCGGCACCGAACCGCTCGGTGAGTACACAGAACGTGGCATACGCCTCGACGTCTGAACCCTCACGTGCAACGTAGTGGTCGAACGACTCGCTTCGCGGTTTGGACCGGTCCCAGATCAGCCTGAGTGCTTCCATCTTCAGCTGCCACACGGCATCGCGGTCGATGAGGCGGCGGCTGTTCAGGGACTGTCCGACGGCTGCAAGTCGCTCCACCTCACCGGCCGCAGTATCGGCACCTGGGACATCTTCAACCCGCAGGTAGAGCGGATTGCGATAACGCCTGCTGCTTGGGTAGTAGGGGCTAGGCTGTTGTGGTGTCGCCGGGATCGCCGCATGCAGCGGGTTCACCATAAGGGCGCCTGCACCGAGCTCCTCGGAAGACCAGCGCGCAAGCTCGCCGAGATCATGGAGATCTCCCATGCCCCAGCTCTGCGATGAGCGGAGCGCATACAGCTGGAGCGACCAGCCCCAGGCCCGCCAGTCTTCGGGCAGGTAACAGCGTCCGGGCGAGACAATGACGCGCACCGGAGGCGCGCCCGTGTCCGGCTGAAACTCGTGGTATCCGAACGGCAGGTTCGCAGGAACGGTGCTCTCTACCGAAAGCGTGTCCCCGTTTTCGAGCGTCAGCTGGCCCGGCTCCAGGATGCATGCCGGATGACCGGGCTGCAGGAACAGCACGGGCGCGTCGGCCGGCGGGGGCAAGTCCGGGCCGGCATGCATGGCACGCAGGATGGCTGCTCGAGCTTCTTCATCAGTTTGCTTCCATTCACCGAAAGCGTCCTGATAATAGCGGTCGATGCCCCAGGCATCGGTTTGTCTCGGATCTTCAGGTTCAGACATGACGCACCAGGAGCGCGACAGGCAAGGGACGGAACAGGTTGGTCGCCAAGACTTCTCCAGCGGGAATCGAGTCGTTGGTAAGGACGTTACGCCACTCCCCCGGCGGCAGCAGTATCTTCGTGTCGCGCCACCCGACTCTGAGGCCAATGGGGAACCTGGTGCCGGCGGTCAGGACTTCGCCGTTGCGCAGGAAGGCTACCAGGTGGTCCGCCTTCGAGCCGCTTGCACGAAGTGCTTCGTAACGCGAGTCGCGGCCGAAGGCGCGGGGACACGCGCGCCGCACCTCCAGGGCTTTCATAATCAAATTCAGCTTGGGGTATCCTTC
>DASQEG010000829.1:0-4606 GCA_035633775.1 Bryobacteraceae bacterium | reverse complement strand
TGAAGCGTCCACTTCTTACCTGAGATGTCAGAGAGCTCAAACGAAGGAATAGTCTTCTTTGGCTTTTCCCAGCGACCTTCTGCGAGTTGCTGCGCGCCTTCCGGCCGCTGAGACCAGATCGCGAAGGCATTCTCTGACCCGCCAGTCTTGAGGAATGCTGTCCTGGCTTCGTCCAGCAACGTGTCAGTAAGCTTGCCACGGAAGTGCTGCGGAACCTTCTCGCGCGTGAAGAGCGCTTGTTGAAGATAAGCCAGCCGGTCTGCAGGGTGGCCGTCCAGAGCTGCCAGGTATGCCTTTGCAAGATACCGCTGTGACCAGTCTGCCCTTTTGGCTGGCATTGGCTGTTCCGCCCAGGCGCGAAGCGACTCTGGGATCTCTTTACGTCGGGCGGCAGAGAGTGCTCTGAGGTACTGAACACCGATCATGTCCTTAAACCCCGAGCCTTCCGCCATCTCCTTTCGGCGCTCATCCGTCAGCGTGTCATCGTCCCGACTGCGTCTCTCGTCCTCGATGGCCAGTGGCCACGCCTTCGCAAGCCAATCCGCCGCCGCTGCAGGTGCCCAGCCTGTGTTAAGAAGCGTGTGCGCCGGATCGGCGTAAGTCCATGGGCTGGGAGGATGTCTGCGGAGGTCATCATCTATCGAACGCTGCAGTGCTGCGACGGCCTCAGCCTCTGACAACTCACCGGCATCGATGGCTGCCGACACCCAGGATCGCTCCAGCCAGTTCACATCCGTGAACTGCGCCTTCCACTGCCGGTTGGCCTCCAGGTTTGCCTTTTTCCAGGCGCCCCATGCAGCCGCATCCTTGTGGTCCTCAGGTTCCTTGTGTGCTCTTTTCCAACGTTCAAAGGTGACGGAATATGCTGCACCCGAGGCTGGCGCTTCCTTGTGCAGACGATCCTCGAACGCCGTCACTTCTTCTTTCAACGCGGCACTTTGCTTTAAGCCGCTGAGAATGACTCCGAGGTAGCGTTTGTCGGGCTTGAGGGCGAGCAGGCGCTCAACATCTTTCGCGACGCGCTTTCGAAGCTCCCCGTGCGCCTGAGGCGGCTGCGTTCTGAACTCGAGGCCCCACAACAGTTCGTAGTCGTGGAAATCGGGCGCACTTTCGGCTTCGAGCCTCTGGCGAAACTTCTTTGCAACCGCTGCCTGCGTTTCGGCCGCCGCGACTTTACTCATAACCCAGTCGGCGCCACGTGAGTAACGGTGTCCGCACGCATTCGCCCAGCGTGCGAAGTGTTGGCGAGCTTTTCTCCGTGTTTTCGAATCTCCCGGCCTGGTAAAATTCAGCAAGCTTCAGCGCCGCCGGGGAATACGAGGGCGCGACCTTCTCGAGCAGCTCGATAGCTCGCGGCGTGTCCGTACGATGCAACGCCATGGCAGCAAGCGTGGCTGCAAGTTTGTCCTCCGGGTTTCCAAGCGCGCGCTTCACGAGAGAATCCCGGTAAGCAGGCCACGCCTCGCGACGGGTGTACCGATACCCGCCCAGGTAGAACGATTGAACATCGAACGACGATGGATACCTGGCCGCAAGCTCGTCGGACGCCTTGACGGACTCCGCGAGCGACCTCTTACCGCCATCTTCGGAATGCTTCTTCAACGCAGCGCTGCCTTCGGGATCGAATCCGCATTCATCAGCAGCCGCTAAGGTCATTGTGGCGGCGAGCACAAGGCAGGAGAGGAACCGCATGGTGATACTCCGGCCCAATATACTCGATTTGCGACTTCTAGAAAACCAATTTCAACGCAAGCTGTACGATGCGAGGCGCGGCGGCACTTTCGATTCGTCCGAATCGCGCGGGCACGTTAACGTTGGCCAGCGGCGTTCCCAGGTTCACGTTGTTAAACGCATTGAAGAACTCGCCGCGGAATTGTAAGCGCAGCGACTCACGAATCGCGAAGTTACGAACCGCCGAGATATCGAAGTTCACCGCTCCGGGTCCGCGCAGGAAGTTTCGTGGTGCGTTCCCAAACGTTCCAGGTGCAGCAAGAGCAAAGGCTGCGGGGTTGAAGTAGCGGTCGATACGAGCTGCCTTCGGCCGATCCTCGGGCAGATTCGGATCACCAACAACGTCGGCGAAGTCAGCACCGACACCGCTGAGCGAACGATCCGTACCGGACGTGACAGAGAAAGGGAATCCACTGCGAATCGTTGCGATTCCCGCCGTCTCCCACCCGTTAACGACAGCGTGCAGCGCACGTGGTCCGTTTGTCAACGCAGGCAAAGTCCAGACCCAGGAAGACACAAAACGGTGAGTGTTGTCGAAGTCTGACACAGCGCGCCCGGCGCGGCGGTCGAACGGAATCGGAATGGATGCGCTCTGACCCGGCGTCGTGTCCTCACTGAACTCATCGATCGACTTTGACCAGGTGTAGTTTGCTTCGAAGCTGAAGCCGCGCGTCAACCGGCGCTCGACCGAAAGTTGCAGGCCGTGATAGCTGGAGGAACTGCCTGAGTCCGCAATCAGCACCGGTCCGTAATCTCCGTAAGCGCGCCGCTGCTGAATATTGCCCACGGTGGCACCGGCTCCGTAACGGGCAAAGTTGGCGTCGTAGTTATAGGAAAGCCGCCGACCGAGGTTGCCGATGTAGCTCGCCCGCCCGAGCAGTCCAAGCACCACCTCGCGCTCGACGGTGAAGTTGAACGATTCCTGGTAACTCGGTTTGAACCCGGGCGCGAACGCTCCAAACTGTCCGAGGGGCAGCACAAAGGTAGAATTCGCGGGTGGGTCGAACGGAGCGAACGACTGCGGAAACGGATTGGGCGTACTCGCATACGGGTCATCGAAAGGCACGCCGAACGTCGTAATCTGCGGGCTGAACGGTGCCGAGTTTACGAAGCCGTTGTAGAGGACAGTGAACTGCGGATTCCAGAACAAGCCGGCTCCACCACGTAGAACCGTCCTGCCGCCCCCGGGGCGATACGCAAAGCCGAACCGCGGCGCGAAAGACTTCCAGTAGTTCTCAAAGCCGCCCTGAGGGCATTGCGGGTCACCGGCATTCAGGTACCCCACAGGCGCGTTCGGGAACCGTGTAGACTGGACACCCGGCACAAAGCACTGAGTTCGCCCGAGACTATCGCTGTACGGCAGAAACGGATCCCACCGCAACCCAAGGTTCAGCGTCAGATTCGCAGTGGCTCGCCAGTTGTCCTGAAGGAAGAACCCAAACCGGTGGCCGGTCAACTCCTTGTGCTCTCCGCCCCCTTGCCAGAACCGGTACACCTCTCCCAGCATGAAGTCGGCCATCGGGTTGCCGCTTATGGACCCATTGAAATCGAAGTTGCCCATCGTCCGGAAGTCGTTGACAATCACATTGCTGACGTGGAGGTATTCACCGCCGATTTTCAGTTCGTGAGCCCCGCGAATCCAGGTGAGTGTGTCCGACACGTGGTAGTCACGGTCACGCTTGTCGTAATTCCAGCCCGGACGCGCAAGGAACGCGCCAGTCACGTTTACATAGACCGATGGCGGGTCCTTAACTGCGATGTTGCGAACTCCGGCGCTGGCAAAGTCTGTCGGCAGATCCACTGAGCCCCAGTCGTTGAAGGTCCGGCGATTGCGAATCGCGAACGTTGCGTTGTTGACCACGGTTGCAGAGGCAACCCATACGTCGCCAAACGTCCAGTGCGAGTAAGGTTGCGTGGAGCGGCTCAGGTCCGAGGTGTACATAGACGCGAGGTCCTGCGTGTTTCCTGTGAAAGGCCGCGTATAGTTGCGGCGGAAATACCGCGCGCTGAAGCGATGGCTGGTCAGGTTGTAGTCGACTCGCGACGTGTACTCGTCCTCAGAAGGACGGTTCTGAAACCCGGTAAAGCGCTCGCCTGTGGGGTTCGTGGGGACGGGAAGATACCGCAGCAAGCCCAGTGTCACGGGGCTCAGCCGGTCAGCTGGAATCTGGTTGCCGGGAAACGGCTGGTTGGTGCGCGGATCGGTGATCGGACGGGAGACGCTGGAGAAGTCGCCGCGCCGCATTGCTTCAGTCGGAAGAAACTGCCGCGTGAGCTGAGGGTCCGTGCGCAGCCGAGTGCCTTGGTATCCAAAGAAGAAGAATGCACGGTTCTTTACGATAGGACCGCCGAAGGTTCCACCGAACTGCGACCGCTTAAGGTTGTCGCGCTGGACAGCGAAGAAGTTTCTGGCGTTGAGGGCACCGTTGCGGAGGAACTCGAATGCGGAGCCATGAAATTCGTTCGTGCCTGATTTGGTGATGACGCTGACCACGGCTCCCGTAGCATTGCCATACTCGGCCGTAAAGTTATTCTTTTGAATGCTGAACTCCTGAACGGCGTCAGGGTTCGGGAATGCGCCGCTGTAGTTGCGGTACGAATCGGTGTTCATCCCGCCGTCCAGCATGTAGTAAACGCCGTTGCCGCGGCTGCCATTGACGGAGTATGCGTTGCCCTCGTTCGACGACTGACTTCGCGGAATGACACCGGCCTGAATCGAAACGAGCTGCGTGATGTCGCGGCCGTTGAGCGGCAGGTTGACGATGCGCTGCTGATCCACGACTCCGCGCAGAGTTCCGGTCTGCGTCTCGAGCAGCGGCGCCGCGGCCGTGACCTCAATCGTCTCGGTCACCTGACCGATCGAGAGAACAACGTC
>DASQEG010000828.1:0-7915 GCA_035633775.1 Bryobacteraceae bacterium | reverse complement strand
GTTCCCCGGATAACGACTGGTTGCTGGCCGAAGGACTACTGAACAGGCAACTGGGGTGCTCGACCGATCGATGCATGAGCTGCCTTTGTTCGCCTTCAGCATCGAACGACGCACGGCGTGATGCTTAAACAGCATTCGGATGCCCGTCGTTGCGGCGGAGCAACACCGGTAGGTGAACGGGCCAGCAATGCCTCAATGCGCAAGTGTACAAGTCGTTTGAGCACAGACCGCGCAAGTCGACCTGTGTCTTGCGTGCGCCTCGGGGCAATGTCAAGGCGCTACACAGACTGGACATGACCGCGCTGCCTGATAGATGAGCGGCGTTCTCAGTCACAGGTTAGCAGCAGCAATGCTGCCTTATGCAGGTAAAGGAAGATAGAGATGAGCTATCAACGCCAGCGAGCGGACACCAGCTGGCCCAGTTATCCGAAGGTATGCGGAGTGATACCGCTAACTTGCGCGCTCGTTGCATCGTGTTCGCCTGCCGTTGCGGCTCAGCCGCCTGAAGACTTAAGAGTCCGGGTGGACCAGCCGACAATCGTAAACGTCAGAGAATGTCCTGACCGTCTCGAAGCCGAACGCCCGACTCAGCAGCAAACTCGTATGGCGAAAACGGCGAAGGGAATTCAAACCGGTGTCAGCAGGACTGGTCGGGCGGTCATCGGGCTCGCCGGGTGGTTATTGAACGTGGATGACGACCTCCCAAGTAAACGCGAGCGGCATCAGAACCACGCGACCAGGGACCGCGGGCCCTAAGGAATCATTCCTCGCACGTACGGGCCCGGAGTAGGTGACGTAGGGCAGCTTCCGCTTCCTGAGCAACAGCGCGATGGCATCCGGAAAGCTGATCGGGGTATCGCGATGGTCGCGACCTCCTTTCACTCCGTTCCCACGACCGCTTCTACACGGTGGAGGATACAGACGCTCCGTTGCTTGTCCCCGCCACGCAATCGTGGAGGTGTACCGCTTCCCCTGCTTTTCCCGAGTGATGAGCTCAATCGTCTAGTGTCCTGCTTCTGAAATAGCTGCACAACGTCGGACTTTCCGGATGATGCTGCTTGCAGTGGCAGTCCATAGAAACGGCTTGGGAGAGCGATTTCGGTTTTTGATGTAGGTACTGATTGCACGGACCAGTTCAGGAACGCTTCTGAACGTTCCCCGCCTAAGTCGCCGTTCTGTAATCTCGGAGAAGAACCGCTCAACGAGGTTGACCCAGGAGGCTCCCGTTGGCGTGAAGTGCAGGTGATAGCGCTGGTGCTGCTCGAGCCATTGCTGTACGTTTGCATGCGTGTGGGTGCCGTAGTTGTCAAGCACCACGTGCACGTCGAGGTCATCCGGGACGGTGCGATTGATCTTGTCCAGAAAACGCACGAACTCCTGATTCCGGTGACGCGCTTCGCACTGGCTCAAAACAGTGCCGTCGAGAGCGTTGAGGGCAGCAAACAACGTCGTGGTGCCATGGCGCTTGTAGTCGTGCGTCTGGCGCTCGGGGAGATTCGGACGAAGCGGCAGCATTGGCTGTGTCCGATCCAGAGCCTGAATCTGACTCTTCTCGTCCACGCATAGAACCAGAGCCTTTTGCGGAGGGTTCATATACAGGCCGACAATGTCGCGAACCTTCTCCGCAAAGCGCGGATCACGACTGAACTTAAACGTCTCGACACGATGAGGCTGAAGGCGGTGAGCATTCCAGATGCGATACATGGTCGTGTCGCTCACACATTGCGCTGCTGCCATCGTGCGTGTGCTCCACTGGGTCGCGTCCACCGGCTTTGTCATCAGCGTCGCCTGTACAATCTCTGCATGTTTCTCCGGCGTAATCGTCTTACGACGGCCACTCCGCGGGGCATCCTCAAGGATTCCTTCCAATCCTTGTTCCCGGTATCGCTCACGCCACTTGATCACCGTGGATCGCGTAATTCCGAGGTCACTGGCTATCTGGCTGTTCGAGATACCTTTGGAGGCGCCGAGCACGACTCGCATCCGCATCACCGATTTCTGAGGCGTGCTGCCACAGCGGATCAGCTGATCCATCAGTTCCGAATCCTGACCATCCACTTGGAGTCTCACCGCTGGTTCCCACATGCAGCCCCAGGATACGAGCACGTGGCTTACTTGTCCAGCTATTTCCGAAGCAGGACACTAGCACCTCTGACAGTTCACTACGAAAGGAAACAAAGAACATGAGCACAAGCCAGACTGTATTGGAGACGAGTGCCACTACCTGGACTCTTGACTCCGTCCATTCCGTGGCGGAGTTTAAGGTAAGACACATGATGATATCCAACGTGAAGGGGCGGTTTACCGGCATCACGGGCCTACTGACATTCGATGCACGCGACGTCGTTCGCTCGCGAGTGGAGGCCAGTATCGACGCGTCCACGGTCGACACGGGCGAACCGCGCGACGCGCACCTCAAGAGCGCTGACTTCTTTGACGTCGAGCAGTTCCCAATATTGAACTTTCGATCAACCCAGGTGGAGCGAACCGGCGACGATGAACTCGCCGTGGCCGGCAATCTCACAATTCGCGGAGTTACTCGCTTTGTCACGTTCGAGGTTGAGGGCCCGACTGCGGCGGCAAAGGATCTACACGGCAACACGCGCCTCGGTGTCGCGGCCACGACCAGGATAAATCGTAAAGACTTCGGGCTCACATGGAATGCAGCGCTCGAAGCCGGCGGATGGCTCGTCGGCGAGGATGTGACCATCAACCTCGATCTCGAGTTCATAAAGTCCTGAAGGAGGCTGTGCCGACGAATGCCACCTGGTTGTGAGACAGGACTCTACGTAAGAGGTTGTGCGCAGACGAAGGTCGACAGGAGTGAGGAAGCGAAGTTCCAGTCGATCACGCCCCGTGATCGGTCCTACACCGGAAGGATGAGTCGTTAGCAAGGCCCGTTGGAGGGAACCGGTGTTGAAAGGCACCGGTTTCCTGAGCGGTCACTCGCGCCATATCAACTTCGTAGCGCCCGCGGAGTGAATGCCGCAGCCCTGATGCGAACTGCCAAGCCCCAATGGACAGGTCCCGTACCGCGGTTTCCGCACATTGCCAATACCGCGGTTCCGCCGTGGCGATTCATGTTACGTACGACGTATGGTTAGAAATCTATCTCGCGTACCGTTATGACGATCTCTGGGCAGTTCTTCGAAACACCTCGTCAAGGAGCTGCGCATGGAAGAACCTTCCCGAGTGGTGTCGATCGTCGCCGAGCCCCGCAGTAAGCGATTATGCCCGACATTCATCCACTCCGAAAAATCCGCCCTTCCTCACCTACTTCAGTGCACATGTGCCACCAACCGTCTCGTGTAGCGCTGAAAGCGGCAATGGCGCCCACATGAGCCCTGCCGAGCCCTCACCAACAAGAACCAGCGTCAGGCGTCAACGGTCGAAGAGTCAGGTCGTTCACCTCGGGTCTATGAGGTGGGTGCGCGCTGGCCGTGGCAGTGTTGGTTGTCGTTGACGAAAGCTTGTGCTGCCGGAAACCGGCGGTGTCCCGATGTGAGAAGGTTTCCATGGCAACCTGTCCTCGTGGATCAAACCTCCTTACACGGCTGATCAATGCGTCTTCTGGCCCACCAGAAGACGCGTCGCCGTTCCAAAGCTACTTGTAACGCGGCGAAGTGAATAGTCGACACTCGGTTGGTTCTAACACTGCAAACGACTGTTCACAACGTCGCCAGTTAGGGTGGGCTTGGACTTGTGCATTGGCGAGCCAGAGATCCAGCAGAAGCACAATGATGACCGTGATTCCAACTCGCGCGAATAGTCTCGTGTCAATCACAAGGGTTCCTTTCTTCAACGCCAGCGTTCGCTCGTAGTTCGCAATCCATATGCTGGCCGAAGACGTGAGTGCACTTGGTATTCCACCAGCCCGGGCAATCTGTAGGCATACTCGCAGCCGAGCCTCCGGCTCGCTACTGCTGTTAGTTCTCGGGGGGCGAGTTCAGAACCAGAGTCGTTCGGACTCGCATCGCCCCGAACTAGCAACTTAGTAGATGCTCGAGAAAGAGTAAAGTGGGCCAGCATCGACGAGATCCCGTAAGCATCAACCCACGGCCTGGAACCCTTCACCACATATCGTGTTCTACTCCTTCCTTGTCTCACTAACGCGAATGAGCCAGTACAGCCGACACGCCGATTATCGTCCCAGGGAAGCGCTACTGAAGGCGGGCGTTCGACGTTTTAGCCCCCGTCCACGCCTTCGTAGCGTATAAGCGGGCCTGGGGTCGAATCATGCAGCTTTACACACGTTGCTGGAGACACAGTTGCCTAGAGGTGAGCGGAGGTTCATTCATGACGAAACAAGATGTTGTTTCCGAGTCTGGTCAGCGGGAGGATACAAGGATGAGCGCGGCGAGCACTAAGCACCTCGGTAGACCGGCGCCCGAAGAGTTGGTTCCGTCGCGCTACGCGCTGCCGGTCGGCGAAATTGAAGTGCTCGTCGTCAGTGACGGGGTGCTGTCGCTGCCAACCCCGCTACTGGCGACGAACGCCGAGCCGGCGGTCCGGGCGGCTTGGCTGGGCGACATGTTCCTGCCGCCGGACGAGATCGTGTGGCCGCTGAATCAGGTCGTAATGCGTAGCGGCGGCCGGACTATACTCATCGACGCTGGGCTCGGGCGGAGTACCCGGACTTCGCGCTGGCCGGGCGATGGGCCCTCCGACTGGAGGCCGCGGGCGTTGATCTCGCGTCCGTGACCGATGTGGTGCTTACCCACATGCACTTCGACCACATCGGCGGGCTTCTCGTTGAAGGGGTGAAGGACCGGCTCCGTCCGGACCTGCGGATCCACGCGGCTGCCGCCGAGCCCGAGTTCTGGGCTTCGCCCGATTTCTCGCACACCTCCATGCCGGCGCCGGTGCGGGACGCGCTTCGATCGTCGGCCACGCGGTTTCTAACCGAGTACCAGAGTCAGCTACGGCCGTTCGAGGCGGAGTACGAGGTAGCGCCGGGAATTGTGGTCCGTCGCACTGGCGGCCACACCCCCGGGCACAGTGTGGTCCGCCTTTCGTCCGCCGGCGACCGGCTGACGTTCGCCGGCGACGCTGTGTTGCCCGCCGGGTTCGACCACCCCGACTGGTACAACGGCTTCGAACACGATCCCGAGGAGGCGGCCCGCGTCCGGGTGCGTCTTCTGCGGGAGCTGGCGGAAACCGGAGAGCCCCTGGTAGCCACTCACCTGTCGTTCCCTTCCGTCGGTCATGTAGCGACGGCCGGCGACGTCTTTCGTTGGGTACCGGCCTTCTGGGACTACTGAACGATTGTTGCGTTAGGGCGAATTGGGCCCGCACCAACCGGGGTCGCACAGCCGGCCCCGGTAGCAAGCAAGGGCTATCACGCCAAGTACAGCGGCTCACCAACTGTCGTCCACGCAAGCAGTACTGAAGAAGACCTTTGTGCGGGGATTGGGGGCAGGTCAATGGCGTGCGGTAGCGCAGAACTCCGCCGAGCACCAACGTTACGGCCGCGGGTTGGTCAACGGACTTTGCATCACGTTATTCGGTGAACCAAAGAACCAAACGGCACGGCAGTACACGAAATGGCGTCGGTGCTCGCCACTGTGTTGCTCGTTCCTGCCGTTGACTACCTTCCGAATTGAGAGATTCTCGACGATCGCAATGGATCGGGGAGCTTTGGACCGTTGAATGCATTGCTGCAGACCACGAACGCACTGGATGTTTGTATTTGGTCCAGAGCGTTCTTGTGAAGGAGGAATGAAGAATGCGTCAACAGGCTCCTGAACCGAATGCCGTGCACGATCGTGCCCGTAAGAAGGTGGCAGCTAGTCTTCGGCGAATGATCATGAGGAGCGCCAGATTATGAATCAGCAAGTAGCACAGTCCGACGCCTGGGCAGTTCTTCTGGCCGGAGGCGATGGAACTCGCGTTCGATCGCTGACCGCCCGGATCGAGGGCGACACACGTCCAAAACAGTTCTGCAGACTTCTTGGGGATGAGAGTCTCCTGACTCAAACGCGTCGCCGCCTCAACCCTCTGTTCGACCCCAACAGGATGCTCACCGTCGTTACAAAGCAGCACGAGCGATTTTATGCAAGGGAGCTTGGCGATCAGCCGAAAGCAGCCATCATCGCACAGCCCGAGGACCGCGGAACCGGCGTCGCGATTGCAAGAGCGATGTTGACGATCCATCTCGAGCGTGACTCCGACGCTATTGTCGCCGTGTTTCCCTGCGACCATCACTATGCTGATGAGCCGGCGTTGTTGAAGGTGCTCGAGTACGGAATTTCAGCGGTTAAAGCCAACCCCAATCAGATTGTTCTTGTCGGAGCCGAACCGACGTACCCAGAGCCAGATTATGAGTGGATAGAACCGGCCCAGGTCGCGACTGACCGCTCCGGCCTGGCTGCCGTACCCTTGGTTCGCTTGTGGGACAAGGCCAATCTGGCTACAGCCCAGGAACTTATGCGCCGTGGATGCATCTGGAACACCTTCGTTTCCATAGGACGAGTAAGCACGTTCATAGAGGCGCTATGCGAGGGCGTGCCAAGTACCATGCTGATTCTGACTGCCGGAATAAGGGCTGGCGATCTCGCCGCGTCCTATCGCTTGAGCCCACGTGTTCATTTCTGCCGCAACGTACTTGCCGCGCAGCCAGAACGCGTTCTCATAATTCGAGACGCGATGTCAGGCTGGACAGATCTCGGAACTCCAGGCAGGATACTGGAAGCGCTGTCCCGCCAGAACATCGCTCCAACCTGGCTGGACTCGACTCCCAACGTCACAATGCCCGCAGCCGGTCACGCTTTGTAATCGGGACCAGTAGGCGCGCCGGGAATGCCACCAAAAAAGCTGCTCGCTGGTCCACGACAAGGTGACCTGCAAATCCGGAGCGCGCAGCCTCATCAGCCGAAATAGCTGCGGTTCCATCTTCAGGAGGAGAACCATGCACAACGACGCATTCACAAATCAGGTCAGGGAACTTGTACTGCAACTGTTGCAGGAAAGCGGCCGATACAACATCGACGATTGGAAAACGTGCTTGAATCCGATCGAGTTCGGTGTTCTCAGTTGGACCCTCGGCGCTTTCTATTGGGGCGAACGCTTCTGAACACAAGGCGGCTTGCTGATGACGAGGAGACGAGCTTACGCAGACTGCACGTTCGTGCCGGACCCAAGCCGGTCCCGTGATTTCCGGAACCTCGCAATACTCATGCGGCCTGCGTTAGCCGGCAGGCGTTACATCGAAGGCAACTGAGATCGCGGCTTCGACAGCTCAGCCAATCGTGCAGGTTCTTCGATGTGCGCCAAGTGGGCTTGGTAGCTGGCAGCGGGCTATACCCGTTTAGGGCCGACAATTCTGTTGCTGCCGGAACGAC
The DNA here is from genome assembly GCA_035633775.1 of Bryobacteraceae bacterium. Taxonomy (GTDB): domain Bacteria; phylum Acidobacteriota; class Terriglobia; order Bryobacterales; family Bryobacteraceae; genus JAWXCM01. The sequence continues at coordinate 575 of DASQEG010000828.1, read as the reverse complement.
GAGCGGCTTCAGGTATTCCCAGGCTGGACTCTTGCGGAGAGCGGTGACTTGCTCGGTTGGAGCGCCGCTTACCGTCCGTCATGATCAGTGCCACCGCTCCATCGAGGTCGCGAGTGAAAGGTCCTTGCAGGTGTGATAAGACCTCTTCAACGTTATCGACTTCATAGGGAACAGTCGAATCTGGCGGCAACTCCTCGCTGGGAGCCCGCCCCCGGCGATTGACGATGGCGATCGACAGGGAGGTCCGCAGCGCCGCAGCAAACGGAACCCAGCCTTGTGCGTCAGCCATGGCGCCGGGCACAATCACAATCGTGCGCTTTGCACCGGGGCGGACCAGCGCGGCAACCCGGCATACGTGCAGCCAATGAAAACCTGTGACTTGTGCCATGACCTCTTACCAGCTGAGTGACGCGGCAACGCCGCTGAACGAAGCGTTGTTTCGAGTAAACCGCTGGGCGGACAGCATCGAAAGCAAGCCGGCGCCATTTATCATAGAAGTGCCAGGAGCATAGTGCAGACGTTGATGGGATGCGGAGCCCGCATGCGCACCATCTGGCCCGAGTAGGAACGACCGG
>DASQEG010000827.1:0-4858 GCA_035633775.1 Bryobacteraceae bacterium | reverse complement strand
CGTCTGTTTGACGTTATGGCGTCGCAGTAACACATCTTCGACGGAGTCACCATCCGCAATACAGACGTGGCAATCTTCGCGGGGCAGAAGGAGGTCGCCGGCGCCATCGGTTTGACAGTCAGGAACTGCCGTTTCGAGAACGTAGGAGTTGGAGTGTGGACCGAATATGCCGGTTCAAGCGATTTCTACATCGCCGATAATCTTTTTCTGGGGCGAGAGGATCGAATGCGGCTTATCGGATGGAATCAGGCAGGCCAGACGAGAGCGGGCGCGTATGGCTCCCATGAGTTGAGAAGCTACTATGCCGTGAAGGTATATGGACCCGGGCACGTGATCGCTCACAACGCAATCGCCTATTTCCACGATGCGATCGGCATTGCGACCTACGGTACCCCGGAGAAGGACCCACACCGACGCGCCTCGTCGATCGATATCTACGGCAACGACATGCACCTGTTCAACGACGATTTCATCGAGACAGACGGAGGGGTGCATAACATTCGCGTCTTCAACAATCGCGGGGTGAATGCCGCTCACGGCGGCTACAGCTCCCAACCGGTGTTCGGAGGACCTGTTTACTTCTTTCGTAACCTGCTCTACAACGTGCCCACGGGTGTTGCTTTCAAATTCACATCCAAGCCAGCGGGGCTGTTTGTCTATCACAACACGATTATTGGGGAGCATACGACGCGCCAGTCCTACTCGAATGCGCACTACCGGAACAACCTCTTCCTGGGGAGAGACACACCTGACCGCGGCGTTATGACGTGGGCCAACGCCACAGCCAGCTATAGTTCGGACTACAACGGGTTCCGGCCGAACAAGGGCGTCACTGCGCAGTATTCATGGCTTGCCCCGGCGCCGGGAGGAGTTGCATACGATCCGGCCGAAACAGACTGGAGGACTTACGCGACACTGGACGAATTCCGGAAGGCGACAGGTCAGGAAATCCATGGCTTCGAAGTCGATTATGACGTCTTCGAGAGCATGCATCCTCCCGATCCGTCGCAGCGCCATGCCGTGTATCACGCCGCGGACCTGACATTCCAACTGAGACCGGGGAGCAAGGCCGTCGACGCTGGTGTACCCCTCGCTACGGTTAACGACGAGTTCTCAGGTCGGGCTCCGGACCTGGGTGCGTTGGAAGTTGGTGGGCGGAACCCCAAGTATGGTCCCCGGTGGCTAACCTGGGCTCCGTTCTATCGGTAGCTTTGTTCGCTTGGGCTTCGCGTCAGCTACAAGGGTCTTCGCGCTGCCTGCCCGTCCTTCGGTGTCAGAACGATCCGCTGCTGCACTGCCTTTTCGACGGCCGCTCGTGTGTACAGCAGAGGGAAGTATTCGCCCTTCAGCCAAAGTGGCGCGAGATCGCGATAGTGCTGGTCATCGGGATTCCCGGACTGTCCTGGGTAGTTCACCGCCCGTGAGTTGTCCCAGTTCCCGACGTCGATCACGACGCGAACCGATGGGCCTCCTGTCTGCCGAAAATCGGCTGACCGGTAACCGGATTGGTTGGGCGTGTTCGGTCCACCGGACTTCGGAAATGGTCCGACCTGCAGTCGCCGTCGAAGATCGGCGTCCACAGTTTCAAGCAGCGGATGCGCAGGCAACGAATGGTGAAGCCTGCCCCACGCCCACTCCTTCGAATTTGGACCGAGCAGCCGCTCCGTCTCGCTGTAGGCGGCCGCCAACGTACTCGTTAGCAAACCATCCCTGTTTACAACCGTGCCCTTCTCCAGCGCCTCGAGCAGCACTTCAGTATCCGGTGAGCTGATAACCTGAGCCGCACCCTCCGGCATCACAGCTTTGAGAAAGGCCTTTCCGAGATGTCGTGAAATCCAAACCTCGAACAGCGCTGCCTGTGGCGAATCCGCTCTTTCCACGCCATCCCATCCTCGAAGGAGTGTAAGCGCCGCCTCTTGCGTGTCACCAGACGCCTTGAGCTTCGAAATCAAACTGACGAGCCTTCGAGCGGGGATCGACGTGACGTCGTTCTGCAGCCTCATCGAATCTTCCAGCGACACCTTCGGCAGCGAAGCCAGCGCTGAGTCGATCCGCGCGAAACGTGACACGTTCCCCCACTCGAATCCGAGCTTACGCTCCTGATAGGGGTAGTTCGGCGGCAAGTTCATCTCATTGGCGGTCGCAACATAGCCCTGCGACGGGTTGCGCAGCGATGGCAGTTGGTTGCTGCGCTGGAACCCTGCCCACTCGTATCGGCCGTCACCCGGCACCGGCAGCAGGCCGTCCCAGTTCGCCCGGACGGGCGCAAGCCCGCCGACCAGCCACGCGATGTTGCCTTTCAGGTCGGCGTACACGTAATTCAAACCTGGTGCGAGTGCTCTGCCGATGCCGGCGCGGAACTGGTCCTTGTCCTTCGCCAGCGCATATGAGGCACTTCCAAAATAAGCGGCCGTTCCTGGCGCCAGCCATGCGGATTGCACGGCATAAGCGCGATGCACATCGGACCAGATGACAGGCCCATGCCGTGTGAACGCAAGCTCTGCTTCCACCGGCGGTGATCCCTTTACCTGTATCGTCTCGCGCAGGATGCGCATAGTTTCCCACCTGGTGCCGTAGCGGTATTGGCGGCGGTCGGCGGGGTTCAGCGCGTAAGCGTACAGGTCTTCCTGATCGATGTAGAAGCGCGTCAGACCAAACGCGATTCTGCCGTTGTGACCAATCGAGATACCAGGAAGGGAAGGTTCACCGGCTCCAATAATGTCCAGGCCGGGTGCACTCACGTGCGCGATGTAGCGGAGGCTGGGGGTGGTGTACGCCCGATGCGGATCATTCGCAAGAATCGGTCGGCCTGTAGCCGACTTCGACGGTGCAATCGCCCAGTTGTTGCTGCCATCCTCATGGCCGACCAGCGGCGTACCTTTGAATTGCACCGCCTGTGTCGCCAGGTCAAAGGTCCTTAGCACGTCGTCAGGCAAGCATACGTCGAGTCCCGCCGGAACGCGAATGTCCCATTTCGGCTGAAGACGAACCCGGAACTGATCGTACGTCGGGCCGTCCTCCGGCCCCGCCTTGCAGATAACTCTGGCGCGGGCGACCTCTGCCTTTAGATTGCCGGTCAGTCCGTGGCTGCGCACACGGACAACATCTGACGGCTCCCACCTGGCCGGCCGGTATCTGAGTAGTCTGAACTCCAGTGGTAAGCGGTCGGGCGTCTCATCGATCCAATCGATGTATGCGTTGATCCCCGACGTGAATGCTGTCGCGAGCCTCTTCGCCTGCGGACCATACGACGTCCATTCCTTGTCCATGTCTCCCCGGTACAGGAACAAACGGGCCGCCTTGTCCTGGTCCACGTACCTGGGCCCCAGCACCTCGGACAGTTGTCCAAGCCCCCGCCGACGCCATAGATCGATCTGGAACAGGCGGTCACGAGCGGCATTGAATCCCTGAACGAAGAACGCGTCATCGAGATTGCTGGCGTATATATGCGGAACGCCCCAGCGGTCCACGAGGATTTCCGCCGGCTTTCTGAGCCCGGCAACTGGAATCTCCGCAGCACTCGCCGCGAGCACCGCAAGAAGAAGGCAGGAGTTCAAGCGAAGCACTCTTGCAATATACGCGGTCAGTTCTCGTATCCGTGTGGCTCTCGTTCCTGCTTTCCGGGCCTACTTCACATAATCGGAGATGAGCGCTCCCAGGCGAAGGAAGTCATCGTAGTTGTTTGGCTTACAAAAATAGTTTGTTGCGCCCAGGCGACTTGCGTTCTCCCGGTCCCCGGGTGCGTTCGAAGAGGAGACGATGATGATTGGGACATGGCCACAGACGGGGCTTTGCCGCAGGCGGTTGAGGATGGTGTGGCCGTTCACTCTCGGCAGGTTGAGGTCGAGCAAAACGATATCGGGGCAGGGCACCTCGCGGCGGTCGATGCGTTCAATGTGCTGAAGCATGTGTTCGCCATCGCTCTCCACAACCAGTGACGCATTCACATCGTGATGGTCAAGCGCAAGCCGCACCAGCTGAACATCGGCCGGGTTATCCTCCACGACAAGGATGTGAATCGTTGAACCGCCGCGTTTACTGTGGCTCGTTTGGACCCGGGATTGTGAAGTAGAACCGGGAGCCTTTTCCCTCTCCTTCGGATTCCACCCATATGTGTCCTCCGTACCGGTGAACAATCTTTTGGCATATAGCCAATCCGATGCCGGTGCCCGGGTACTTCTCGGCAGTGTGCAGGCGTTTGAATATGCCAAAGACCTGCTCGCGGTACTCAGGGGCGATTCCGATGCCATTGTCATGGACGCATACCTTCCACATTGCTCCGTCGTACTCTGCTGCGATGTCGATCACCGGAGGCAGCTCGGCTCTATACTTAATTGCATTTCCGATGAGATTCTGCAAGAGCTGCAGCAGATGTACCTCATCGACTGCAACTGTCGCCGGCAACCTTCCCACGGTAATACTCGCACCGCTCTCCTGTATAGCGCCCATCAGATTCGCAAGCACCTGCTGAAGAACCGAGTTGGTGCTTGCGGGACGAATCTGCTCCTCGGTCACGCTTACTACTTGTGTATATGCCAGAAGATCGCGGACCAGCATGTCCATGCGACGAGCACCCTGAACCATGTAGCTGAGGTACTCCCGCGCGTCGTCGTCAAGACGGGGGCCATACCGCCGCTGCACAATCTCACTGTAAACGCCAACCATCCGTAAGGGTTCTTTCAAGTCGTGGCTCGCCGAATAGGTGAACTGTTCAAGGTCGGCGTTCGCTTTCCTGAGCGCCTCCTCCGTTCGTTTGGAATCGTGGATGTCAGTGGATGTTCCGAACCAGCGGATGATTCGGCCTGAGTCATCCCGGACAGGTAGAGCTCGCGCCATAAACCAGCGATAATCCGCCGAG
>DASQEG010000826.1:0-1796 GCA_035633775.1 Bryobacteraceae bacterium | reverse complement strand
CCATCGCTCCATGCCACCGCGCCGAGTGCTGTTTGGCCTCTGGTACTTCGCGATTGCGTTCGGGTTTGCGTTGCTCGCAGTCTCTTCGGCGATCCGTGGAGGTGCGCGGTGGGCCATCATCCTTCGTATCATCGTGGCCGTGGGGTTTATGCTGCTTGCCATCGCGCATCTTCGAACGCGCCCACGATAGTCGTCATCCAAAAAGCGTTCCTGACCATCGTATTGAGCATAGGCGTATCAACGCCCGGCACACACCCGGGAAAGTGGCTACCCCACAGCGCTGCCGGCTCCGACAGCCTCCGGCCAGGAACGTCGGCACGTGTCGGGCTCAGCTGGGCTTTTTGATCAAAGGAAAGCTGTGGTCTTCACACCGGAGATGTCGAAGCGCTTGCGGCAGCGCATGTTGGAGCAGTTCACCTTATCGTCAGCAAGCACCATGTAGCTCTGCCATTTGGCGAACATGGCGCGTGTCCGCTCGTCGGCTCGTCCGGCCAACTGGTCTTTTTTCTTCCGCACTACCCAGCGCAGATCGTACTCCCCCGCAGTTCGGCAGAATGGGCAGTGCAGAGTGACTCGTTTCGTCGTCTGCGATTCGTTGTAGAAAGATCGTTCGTCCGACACCGTAATTACGAGCTTAGCCGATTCTCTCGCGGGAACACGATACTGAGGAGCACGCCTGACAACACAACCACAATAGCTCCGATCACGTTGTACCAGAGGAAGGCCGGCGTGTAGCGGGATGCGACCAGGATTGCAGCCTCGCCCAACAGAACCGCAATAAACGCGGCGGTACCGCCCACGCGCGGGAAAAAGAACGCCAGGGTGAAGACTCCAAGCATTCCTCCGTAGAAGTAGGAACCGAGGCGGTTTACGACAACAATAAGCGAACCCAGTCCCGTGGCAAACTGCGCCGTCACGATCGCGTAGAGACACCAGAACGCAGTGAAGATCCGGGAAGCTGCCAGGTAGTGTCCGTCCGATGCTCCAGGTTTGAGAAAGCGGCGATAGACATCGACCACACTTACCGTGGCCAGGGAGTTTACCTCGGCGGAGATCGTGCTCATCGCTGCCGCGAAGATTGCGGCCATGATCAGACCCACAATGCCCGCCGGCAGGTACCTGGTCACGAATGTGAGGAAGATGTAGTTCGTGTCGGCCGCGCCGGCATCCTTTCGCACCCTGTCCAGCCGAAGACTTGCCGCCCGGTAGGCCTCCAGTTCCGTCCAGTTGCGAGTTCTCAGGTACTCCGACGCGATTTCCCTGCGCTCGGTCCACGCCGCGTCGAACCGGCGCTGCAGGTCCTGTCCTTCAGAGCGCGACTGGAGATCCTTCATTGCGTTTGGATCGAAGAGAAGCGGGGGCTTCTCAAAGGTGTAAAAAACGAACACAAGCACGCCCGTCAGCAGAATCGCAAACTGCATCGGGATCTTGGCAACGGCGTTGAACAGGAGGCTCAGGCGGCTCTGGGCGATTGACTTGCCGGTGAGGTAACGCTGTACCTGGCTTTGGTCGGTACCGAAGTACGCGAGCGCCAGGAACATACCTCCAAACACGCCTGTCCAGATGTTGAACTGGTCGGAAGGATCGAACCGAAACACCACCGGGTTGAGGCGTCCTGTCGCTCCCGCCAGGGTCAGTGCGTCGCCGAGAGACGTATCGCCGGGCAGCAGCAGCACCGCTGACACAAGTGCGATAAAAACGCCGGCGAACATCACCAGCATTTGTTGAAAGTCAGTCCAGGTTACCGCAGCGATGCCGCCCACGACCGTATAGGCGAGCACCGCCAGGCCCATGAG
>DASQEG010000825.1:0-5752 GCA_035633775.1 Bryobacteraceae bacterium | reverse complement strand
GGGTGTTCGGGTCATTAGGATCAAGGCTGGTGCGGTCGATCCCGGTGCGGATCGGACCAGTGCCGACCGTGGCTTTCGTGGCCGGAGCAAACAGCACGCCGTTGCCGAGCGGGTTGCCCGGCGTGTTCAGCCAGATCAGTGTGCCTTTGCGATAAACCTGAGCGCTGGCGATGGTCCAGCCGCCAGCGAGCCGGCTGATCACCGGGTTGTTCGAGTTCAGGAACTTGCGACCCTTGCCGAACGGCAGCTCGAACGTGCTGAGCAAGTTGAATACATGCGGAATGTCGAAGTTGCTGAAACTCTTCGAGTCGGGCAGATTGTAGTAATCCTGCGGTGTGGCGCCGGGGCTGCCCACCTGCGAGAACACCTGCCGGTAATGGCCCATGCTCAGGCTCTTCGACCAGGTGTAGTTCGCCTGTAGCTGGAAGCTGCCGAAACGGCGTTCGACCTTCGCCTGAAGCGCGTCATACCAGCTGCGGCCCCACCCGGCGAACAGGCTGTTCACCGACAGGTACTGAGGGTAGGGTCGAAGCGCCTGAGCCACGCTGCGGTTACCGAAGCCTTCGAAGGGCACCGTAAATCCAGCGTCGCGTGCCGCCTGCGAGTTAATCGGCTGCGACAGCAACGCGCCGCGGCTCAGAAGGCTAGGCGGCAGCTGGTTCAGGTCAACGGTCGAATTCAAACGTGTTCCCCGGTTGCCCTGATATGCCACATCGAGCAGGATGTTCTTAATCTCGTGCTGGATGTTCGCGCTCCAGTTGTAGATGCGGCCGGGTTGGCCGGCGGTGGGGCCCTGGTACTGCACGGTCTGGAAGTTCACAATCGCCGGATCGATGATCGGTGGAGGACGGTAGCCGGGCTGTACCGGGATGCCGTTGTCCCAGTTGATGGCGGCATTCTGGCCATCGCTCTGCAGATTGTTGGTTCCGGAGAAACCCGCGCGGCAGCCGCACCCGCCGCTGGACAGGCCTTGGTAGTAGATGGCCCAGCCGCCGCGGAACACAGTCTTGGGCGTGATCTGATAAGCAAAGCCGAGGCGGGGGCCGAAGTTCGACCAGTCTGTCGGATAAAACCTCTTCTCGCCCGTGCGGCCTGGGCCGGTTCCTGAGAAGACCAGCGCGCCGGGACGACCGCCTGCACCAGGATTCGGCACGCCGATGTCGACGTGCGAGTAGCCGTTTCCACCCGGCACATGCCAGCCAATCGGGACCTCATATCGCACGCCCAGGTTCAACGTGAGCCGGGGTGTTACGCGCCAGTTGTCCTGAAAGTACACCGATGTGTCGTAGTAAACGGTCGTGTCAAACAAGACCGGAGGAACTACGTTGCTCGCCTGATCGACGGCGCCGAGGAGGAAGCTTGCGAACTCATGCCCCGTATTGGCCTGACCAACGAGGCCGGTCTGGGCACGGTTGAATGTGTAGGTTCCGTTGGTTCCTGCAAGGTCGAGCCCGAGCGTTTCGAAACGCCTCCAGGCACCACCGAACTTGAACTCGTGCTTGTCGCGGAGCCAGCTGTAGCCCTGCGAGAGCTGCCACTGCTTGTTGAACTGGGCGCCGTTGCCAACTTTGCCGTCCTGCACGCCATAGCTGGTCAGACCCGAGGGAGCGGTCTGACCGACGGGCGCGAAGAGAATGCGCGGTATTGCATCTGAGTCGCCGGTAAGGCCGAACCCGAGCGCGCTTCCCGCGCCTTTCTGGTTCGGGTTATCCCACGTTTGGCGGGTTTTCGAGTACGACACCGTGGTGTGCATCAGGAAGTTGGGTCGCATGGCCCAGTCGTGATTCACACGATAGTTAAACGGCTTCTGAAAGTTCTGCAGTCCCTGGCCGAGCGGCCCGGCGAAACTATTGATCGCGTCGTCCACCTGCACTTCGTTGCTGTAGAAGAACGAGAACCGATTGCTCGGCGTAAGAGCGTGATCGAACTTCAGGTTCCAGATGTAACGATCGAACGCGTTCGTGTTTACGAAATTGTAGTTGGACGTGAGGGTCGCCACGTTCGGATCGGGAATCAGCGGCAGTACATTCCGCGAGATACGGCTGAAGCGATTCTCGGGAATGATATTCCCGGGAAAGGGCTGCCGCGTCAGAGGATCGTAGATGACCGGGAGACCAGCGCCGCTGAAGTCGCCGCGCTTCATAGCAGCGGTCGGCACCGTCAGAACGGGAAAGCTGACCGAAACAGGGCGGATGTCTTTGGTGTAAGTGAAAAACCAGAACGTACGGTTTCGACCGTTGTACAGCTTCGGCAGCCACACGGGACCGCCGATCGCGCCGCCCGTTTCGTTGAAGCGCTCCTTGGGCCGGGGTTGCCCGCCAGCGTTACGCTGCCACGCGTTCGCATTCCAGATGTCGCGGCGCATGTTGTGGAACACCGCACCATGCAGATCGTTGGTGCCGCTCTTCGAAACGTAGATTTCGATGCCCCCGCCGACGCGACCGTACTCGGCCGAATAGTTGCTCTGCAGCATGCGAAATTCGCTAAACATCTCGGCGGAAGGGAAGTTGAAGACTGCGCTGGACTCAACGTTGATGGCGCTGCCACCATCGATCAGCACTTCCTGCGAGCGGCCGCCCGCGCCAGACACACTCTGCTCGCCGCTGTTGTTCGTCACGCCAGGCATATAGTTGACGAACGCGCGGGGGTTGCGAATGCCGCCAGCGAACAGTGGCAGGTTCTCCATGAACCGTGTCGACAGACTCTGACCGCGCTCGACTGTCGTGGTCTCCAGCAGCGGAGCTTCAGCCGAAACTGAGATCGTCTGCTGGACGTTCCCGAGTTCCAGCTTAATGTCGAGATCCATGCGCTGAGCGATGCGGATCTCGATATCACTCAGCGTGATCCGGTTAAAGCCTGTCTTGTCGACAGTAAGGCTGTAAACGCCCGTGCTCAGCGTCGGGAAAACGTACAGGCCGGAATCCGAACTCACGGTTGCGGATTCCTGTCCGGTTGCTACATTGCGTGCCGTTATTTTGACGGCGGGAACTACTGCGCCATTCGGATCGGTAACCTGTCCACCAAGGGAACCCGTCGAAACTTGTGCAAATAATGAAGAAAAAGCCAAAGCTGCCGCAGCAGCCAGTCGAACACATCGACTCGGTTGAGCCACCTTGCCTCCTGAAAGCAACGTAAGTTGCGGTGGTTGTCATCATAGTGAGGCTGGGTACGCTTTGTCAATCAGGTGAACAGCATGCGACGGAAAATGCCGCAAAATAGAATCATGGCGGTGAGCAACAAGGTGGTGCTCCGCACAGGGTTCAGCGCGATCATTCTCCTGCTGCTCCTGTCGGCGGTCATGGCCTGGCGGGTCCAGAGGGAATCGGCTGAGCGCGGCTATGAGATCCACCTTTTGTACGTCCAGCAGCAGGATCGCCTGTACGACCTTCGAAGCACACTTTGGCAGGTGGGCATCGTTGTGCGCGACCACTACCTGAATCCGGAGCGCAGCCAGTGGGCGCTCGACTCAAAGCTCGACGAGCTGCGAGACGATGCCAACGGGCACCTCGCCTTTCTTCGCGAATCGAAGCTGTCCCCTGATTTGCTGAAGGAAGTCAGCCGGCAGCTTGTGTCCCTGCTGGCGACAGCACGGAACGCGGGGTCATCGGGCGTGCGCCCTGAGGAGCAGTTCGCCTTTGTCCAGCAGCAGATTGTCCCCAAGCGGGATGAGGCCGGGCGGGTGCTGCAGGGAATCGAGAACGCGAATGCGCAGGCGTTTGCTGCCAGCGAGCGAGCGTTTCGTGACAATCGGGATCGCGCGCTACTACAGCTTCTGCTGCCGCTCGCGGCCTCACTGCTGGCGGGTATGCTGGTGGCCTGGTACAGCCTCCGTCTGGCAGAACGCATGGAATTGGAGGCGGAGGAACGGTTTCAGGAGGTTTCCGCCGCCAAGAGACAGCTCGAGCACCTGTCCGCCCGACTGATGGACGTTCAGGAAGAGGAGCGCACGCGGCTGTCACGCGAGCTTCACGACGAGATCGTGCAAAACCTGGCGGTGCTCAAAATGGAAATCGCCCAGGCTCAGGTGGAAGCCGGCTCCAGCAGCCCGCTGCAGGAGCCGCTGCAAAGGGCGCGGAAACTGGCCGAGGGCACGGTCCAGACTTGCCGCAACATCAGTCTGCTGCTGCGGCCTTCGCTGCTTGACGATTTGGGGTTGATACCCGCGCTGCAGTACCAAGCGGAAGAATTCACTAGGCGTACCGGCGTACCCTGCGAGCTGATCGAGGGTCTTGAGGACGACTCGGACCTGTCCGATGCTGTGAAGACGTGTGTGTATCGTGTCGCTCAGGAGGCGCTGCGCAACTGCGAGAAGCACTCAAACGCTACGGCTGTGCATGTCACGATTACGCGGCTGGTGCCGAACGACCTCGAGATCATCATCGAGGACAATGGGCAGGGGTTCAGCAACGGCAGCGCGCGAAAGGCAGAAAGTCTCGGCGTTCTGGGCATGCGTGAAAGAGCCGCCGCACTTGGTGGCAAACTGGAAACGTCGAATCTGATCACCGGCGGGGCGTCGGTACGCATGCGCCTCCCCCTTGAGAGCAACACGAGAGCAGTTCACGCAGGAGTATAAGCATGAAACCGATCAGCATCCTACTGGCTGACGACCACAACCTCTTCAGGCAGGGAGTGCGCCGCATTCTGGAGACGCAGCCAGGCATGCAGGTGGTCGCCGAAGCGTCTTCCGGCCTCGAAGCTGTGGAGCTTGCCCGGCAACACCAGCCCGACGTCGCCGTGCTCGACATCGCCATGAAAGAGCTGACGGGGATTGAAGCTACGACGCAGCTTCTGCGTCAGTCGCCTCGAACGTCTGTGCTGATCCTGAGCATGTACAGCGACGAACGGTACGTCATCCGCGCCGTGCGCGCCGGAGCGCGGGGCTACGTGCTCAAAGACACCCTGGAAGAAGGCTTGCTCGAAGCGGTGCAGGCGGTTTCACAGGACATGACGTACTTCAGTCCGGCGGTCGCACGTATCCTCCAGGAGGCGCACAGCCGCGAGGTCCCCGGACAGCGCATCGAGGACCGCTATGACCTGCTTACGGAGCGGGAAAGGCAGCTCTATCACATGCTCGCCGAGGGCCAGAGCAACAAAGATATCGCTGCACGGCTGAACCTCAGCCTGCATACGGTGGAGACTCACCGGACGCGGATCATGGAAAAAATGGGCGTGCACACCATCGCGGAACTCGTACTCAGCGCTGTTCGCCGCGGCATTGTGGTTTAGCGCTTCGGGAACCGCAGCGTTCCGACAAGCTCCCGAACATTGGCGATCCGTTCGCCTTTGAGGAACCGGTCAAGCTCGCCCGCGATTCGTGCAGCGGCACCGGGGTCCCAGAAGTTCGCCGTACCGACTTCGACCGCCGACGCACCCGCTACCAGGAACTCCGCCGCATCTTCTCCCGTCGCTACGCCGCCAAGCCCGATGATCGGGATGCTGACTGCCTGGGCCGCCTCGTACACCATCCGCAGTGCGATCGGCTTAATGGCAGGACCGGACAACCCGCCGAATCCTGCGCCGATGCGCGGCTCCCGGCGCCTGGGGTCGACGGCGAGTGAAACGAAGGTGTTCACCAGCGACAGGGCATCGGCGCCGGCGGACTCCGCTGCCTTCGCCAGGGGTGGAATCGCGGCCACATTCGGGGAGAGCTTCACGATCACTGGGCGCCGGGAGACGGCCCGCACGGCTCGGACGACCTCGTCCAGAAGACACGGGTCACCGGAGAAGAACATGCCTCCGTGCTTCGTATTCG
>DASQEG010000824.1:0-2300 GCA_035633775.1 Bryobacteraceae bacterium | reverse complement strand
CGATGATGTGCGTCAGCCGCATGCCTTCGGCCGCCATTGCCTTCTCCATTGCATCGGCAGCCTGCTTTTGCCGGTCGATCTCACCGCTGTAGGCCACGACGGGAGTGTTGTACAGGTTTGCCGCATAATCTGTGGCGTTGTACATGTGCCACAGCTTCTCTTCCCACCAGCTCGGCTTCACGGGGTCTTTGGCGATATTCAGGAACTCCGGCGTTTCGCTGAAACCTGCACCCGGAGCAGCAGCAGCCCACAGTCCAGCGAAATGCGTAGCAAACTGCCACGCGGCCGCACCACCCATGCTGAAGCCGCGCACGACGAGCCGGTTTTCGTCGATCTGGTAGTGCCGTCGAACCTCCTCGAGCGCCTCGAAGAGGTCGACCTCGCCCGCAAATTTGTTGGCGTTGTTGTGCCGGCCGTACAGGTGCAACACGAGCGTATCCGCAGGTGTGAACTCGCCCGGCTGCCGCTGCCGATCGTAGAGGAAGTTCACCTCGCTCAGCGTCTCGGCGCGGCCGTGAAACCAGAAGTCCAGCCGCCAGCGCCGTGGAACGGTCGGTGACCAGGACGGCGGCACCACCAGAGCGTACGGCTGTGGGCTTCTGTCGATTTTAGAGATGTAGCCGCGCACGACAAGTCCGGTCGAAGTGGCCCAGGGAGCCCGCCCGGCGAGCAGATCCGCAGCCCGGGTTTGCCCCTGGCGCAGCAACTCCTTCGCACGCCCGATCTCTTCCGGCTTGAAGAACTCTCCGTACTTCAGCGCGACCCGAACAGCCTCGTGAAATACCTGCACATCGGCGAGCAGTGCATGCCCGCGCAACAACTCCAGATTGCGACCGAGCCGGTCCAGCCCCTCGCTCAGTTCGGTGCGGTCGTTATCGGGAACCGCGACTCCCGGCGGCGGCACAGGTCGAACCGGTGCCGTCTGGCACACGCAGCCGGACGCAGCTGCGAGCAGTACGAAGATGTGTCGCATCCACCTCAGGCTACACTGAACTTCCGCACGTCCAGCTTCGCGTCGTCCCACACACCCAGGCCGAGCGCGCCCGAGATCTCGACATGCTCTGGCTGCATCCGCACGAACGTGCTGTCCTTGTCCGGCTTGGCATCGGAAATCAGCGGCATACCGACTTCCGCGCGCTTGGCGTCCAGCGCCTTCCAGCCCACCTTGTCCATCGCCACCGGATCGGTTGCGAAGTACATGGTGTTGTGCTCCCAGACATACTTCTCTACCTTGCGTCCGGGGCCGCCGTGATACGCGCCGAGCACGCCGTCAAGTATGTTCAGGACAACCTTCCGCCGGATGATTGGATGATCCACAATGTTCGGGATGAACGTGCCACAGGTGTTCAGCGAAGGAGTCGAGTGGCTCCTGCTGACGTTGTTTACCAACCCGTGCGACAGGTTCTTTAGCGCCAGCGTTACGCCCGCTGACTGATGGTGCTTCAGCAGGCACAGGTTGATCATCTTGTTCACGTCTGTGCTGATGAACCTGGCCAGGTACGAACGGCGGTGGTGTGGATTGTTCGCGTCGGCCTTCGGCAGCACCAGCGGCATCTCTATGTACTGATCGCGGTCGTAGCCGTCCATGTCGAGTTGCAGCTCGTCCACCTGCTCGGTTGCAGCGGTCCAGCGGATGCCCTCCGGTAGCCACTTGTCAAAGCCGGCCTGAAGGAATTCGGTGCGGTACCGGTCGTAGGCAACGATGTTCTTCGCTGGAATGCCGATGGCGCGCAGGTTTGCAATGATCTCCTGCACCACCTCGGGCGCGGAGATCACAAAGGGCCGCCCCACCGGGTTCAGCTTGATTCCCACCACGTCGGTGGGCTCAAAAAACTTCCGCCACGCATCGGGAGCGGCGGGTGCCCCGGTCAGCTCCATCATGCCCTTGTCGAGCATCGCCTTGACGCCTGCACGGTCGTACTTTCCCGCTGTGACCACGCCGGGCCGGTCCACCGCAATGACGCGCCCGGGGTACGGGCCTGGAACGCCAGGGGAAGCCGCGGGTGCGGCAGAGGCGTAAGTAGCTGCGAGAAGCCCGCCTGACAGGGACTTCAGGAGCGATCGGCGGTCAACATCCGCGCTGCGCATGAAGATACTGTACTGCGTTTCGCAGTCAAGCGGATACTGAATGGCATGGACGCACCCGTGAAACTTCTGGAGAGCCGCTGGATCCACCAGGGCCGCATTGCGCGTCTTCGCGAAGACCGCGTACTGCTACCCAAGGGCTCCGAGTCGATCTATGAATACGTCGAGATCAAGACCGGGTCCAGCGTTCTTGCCATGGAAGAGAACAGCGATGT
>DASQEG010000823.1:0-5239 GCA_035633775.1 Bryobacteraceae bacterium | reverse complement strand
CGGCAATTGCGGCATCCTAAGGTCAATGCTTTCTGTCCTGCATGGCCCACCACTTCCGGTTGGAGACGTGGCACCAGACTGGACACTTCCCGACCAGGAGGGCAGCGTAGTCTCGCTTACAAAACTGCTCGGCCGCGCTGTGATCCTAATTTTTTATCCCCGGGATGAAACGCCTGTTTGCCGCGCTCAGTTGTGTGAGTTTCGTGACATTTACAGCGAAATGCTGGCAGCAGGCGTGGCCGTTTACGGTGTAAATCCGGGCGATAGCGGCAGCCACGCGGCATTTCGAGACAAGTTAAAACTGCCGTTTCCGCTGCTCGTCGACAGTGGCGGCGTCGTGGCTAAGCGGTACCGCGCCAAAGGTTGGCTGTGGCCGGTCCGAACGGTTTATGTGGTCGGGCCGGACGGCAGGATCCGCTACTCACAGCGAGGGAAGCCTTCGCCCGATCAGGTGCTTGCGGCAGCCCGCTGAATGTTACCTTAAACGGGATGCAAGATCGGAACCCGTTCCGGGACCCGCTGCGGTTCGAGCGACGGGTCCCGCCATGCGCAGTCGTCATTTTCGGCGCGAATGGCGACCTTACAAAGCGAAAGCTGATTCCGGCCCTTTACAGGCTCGCTTACGACAGGCGGCTGCCGTCCGGGTTCGCAATCCTCGGCAACTCACGAACGAAGATGTCGGACGAGGACTTCCGCGCACGCATGGGCGAGGCGCTCAAGGAGTTTCTGGACGATACCCCGTTCGAGCAGGCGCTTTGGGACGACTTCTCCCAACACCTGTACTACTGCGCGGGAGACGTCCACGACCCTGACCTGTACCGTGGCGTAGCCGCTCGGCTTGAGCAGATCGAAGAGCAGCAAAGTACAGGCGGCAACGCGCTTTTCTACCTGTCGACGCAGCCGAGTCACTACGAAGCAGTTGTCCACGGCATCGGCCTTGCGAAGATGCACGCCGGACGCGGCTGGCGCCGGATTGTCGTCGAGAAGCCATTCGGCCATGATCTGGACAGTGCGCGTGCGCTGAACCGAACTTTACAGGAGGTCTTTCCCGAACACGACATCTATCGCATCGATCACTATCTCGGCAAGGAAACCGTCCAGAACGTGCTTGCATTCCGATTCGGCAACGGGATCTTCGAGCCGCTTTGGAACCGCAGGTACATCGACTGCGTGCAGATTACTGCCGCCGAGTCCATCGGCGTGGAAGGGCGAGGCTCGTACTATCAGGAAGCCGGCTCTCTCCGGGACATGATCCAGAACCACCTGCTTCAGGTGATGGCGACCATTGCGATGGAACCTCCGGCTACGTTCGAGCCGGTACTCGTGCGCGACGAACGTGCCAAGGTGCTGCGCTCGGTTCGCATCCCTTCGCCCGAACAGGTAACGTCCGTCAGCGTGGCCGGGCAATACGGACCAGGCCGAATGGGCACTGAGGAGATGCCCGGCTTTCGTCAGGAAGAAGGCGTTGACGCCGCTGCCCAGACCGACACCTACTCTGCTGTGACCTCCCACATCGATAACTGGCGGTGGGCGGGAGTGCCGTTCTACATACGAAGCGGCAAGCGGTTATCCAAGCGCGTTACCGACATCGCTATCTTCTTCCATCCAGCACCTCATTCGCCCTTCGCCGGGAACGAAGCGGAAGCTGCGGCGGGTGCAAGGCCCAACCTGCTGATCATCCGCATTCAGCCGGAAGAAGGCATCTCGCTTCGGTTCCTCTCGAAGCTGCCGGGCGAAGGTATGCAGCTCCGCCCCGTGTCGATGGATTTCAATTACGGATCCAGCTTCGGCACACGATCGCCTTCGGCCTATGAGACGCTGCTGGTGGACGCGATGTTGGGAGACGCCACGCTCTACACGCGACAGGACATGGTCGAGGCGAGTTGGGCTGCTGTCCAGCCCATCCTGGACTGGCGCGCTCACCACCCGGCCGATTTTCCGAATTACGCATCGGGCACGTGGGGACCAGAGGCGGCAGACGAGATGCTGGCACGTAACGGTCATGCATGGAGAACTCCATGACCAGCAGCGTAGATTCTGAACGCCTCCTGAAGGAGCTTCGCAAACTGTGGCTTGACCTCGGCAAGGCGGCTGCCACCGAGGGTGGTGTGCTGCGAGCATGTGCCATGACCCTCATCGTCGTTGCCGATGAGAGGCATGATGCCGCCGCCATCGGTGAGACCCTGGCAAGCATCATGCACGAGCACCCCAGCCGTGCCATCGTTATCCGCGTTCGTGATTGCCCCGAGCGGCTGCTGGAGGCGCGGGTTTTCGCCCAGTGCTGGATGCCCTTCGGGCGCCGCCAGCAGATTTGCTGCGAACAGGTCGAAATCATTACGTCGCCAGGAAGCCTCGCGGATGCGGCGGGCATCGTCCGGGCCCTGATCGTTCCGGATCTGCCGGCCATTCTCTACTCGCCGAGCGAGAACCTGTGGTGGATGCCAACGTTTAGCACGTTGCTGCCGCTGGCCGGGAGACTGGTTATAGACTCGTGCGGCATGACACAGTCGACACGGGCTCTGGGGTTTCTCTCCAAGCTGCCCGCGACATTGCGTCAGAGGTCGGATCTTGTCTGGACGCGCCTGACGCCGTGGCGCGAAGCCGTGTCTCAAATCTTCGACGATCCCAGGCGGGCGCGCTCTGTGCATTCTTTATCGGAGATTCGCATCCTGTACAAGGGGCATGATGAACCGTCGGCGGTTTACTACCTGGCCGGCTGGTTCATGCACGTGCTTGGCGCGAACCTGCCTCTGCGCATCGCACAAGGCGTAGGTTACGAGTATGCGGGGATCGGGCATGTAGCTATTGCAGCCCCGACGTTCTCCGCTGAGATCGACATCGTCGGTCCCGCTTCGGCGGAGATTCGCATTGAGGGACAGCCCGTTCAGGCGGCCGTGTGGCCGGTTGCCAGCGATGCCTGGGCGCTTCGGCAGGAACTCGGCATTACCGGTCGCGATCGCGTCTTCGAAGACTCAGCCGGGCTGGCAACCCTTCTATGGGGCGCGGCATCATGAGTGTCACCACGGCGCCCCAGTGGAGCGCGTGGCCCGACGCTTCGGCAGCGGCAGCGGCTTGCGCTGAGTGCGCGGTTTCGGCCGTCAGTCGCGCCCTCGCCGGGAAAGGCGATGCAACCGTGGCCTTCTCGGGAGGCTCCACACCGCTCAAAATGTTCGCCTCTCTGGCGGAAGCGCACGTGGACTGGACCCGTGTACAAGTCTTCTTCGTGGATGAACGCTGCGTGCCACCCGATCACCCGGATAGCAACTACGGGTCAGTTCGCAAGCACTTGCTCGATCCGTGCCGGATCCCGGTGCGAAATGTACATCGCATGCAGGGTGAGTTGCCGCCCGACCAGGCAGCGCGCTTGTACGAAGGAGACGTAAGGGAGGTTTTCGGGTTGAGCAGCGGCGACCTGCCCTACTTCGACTTCATTCACCTTGGCATGGGCGCCGACTGCCATACGGCGAGTCTCTTCCCGGGGGACGTTCGAGTTCACGACCAGGAAGGCATTGCGGCGGCCGTCCCGGCTGCTGGAGATCGTACAGCGCGAATCACCTTATTGCCAGGGGTGTTGCTTCGGGCGCGCAACATCGCTGTGCTGGTTGCGGGAGCCGACAAGGCAGAGCCCCTGCACCGCGTGTTCCATGCGCCAGTCGATATGGTTCAGATGCCCGCGCAGCTGGTTGCGCGCAGCTCACGGAAGACAAACTGGTTCTTGGACGAACCGGCAGCATCGAAGTTGAAGTGAATACTTAGTAGGCGCCTTTGCCGAGCAGTACGACGCGCACCGTCCGCAGCAGGACCTCGATATCCAGCCGCAACGACCAGTTCCGCACGTAGTAGGCATCGAGCGCGACACGGCGGCGATAGCTGGTGTCGTTGCGTCCCGATACCTGCCACAGACCGGTAAGGCCCGGGACCGCCAGCGTGTATAGCGGCCATGCCGCGCCGTAGTGCGTCTTCTCCGCCTCGACTACTGGGCGCGGGCCCGCCAGGCTCATTTCGCCGCGCAACACGTTCCAGAGTTGCGGAAGTTCATCGATGCTGGTCCGCCGCAGCCACCGGCCAACCCGGGTGACACGAGGGTCATGGCGCAGCTTGTGGGTTGATTCCCACTCGGCGCGAGCTTCCGGAAGTTCTTCGAAATGCCTCTCGAGGACGGCGTCGCCATCGGTACGCATGGTTCGAAATTTCCAAAGCCGGAACCTGCGCCCGCCGTGTCCCACGCGCGTGTGGGCGAACAGCACCGGGCCACCGGACTCCAGGCGAATCGCCAGCGCCGCCAGCAGCAGTAAAGGGAACGAGAGTACCAGAAACAACGAGCCAAGAACGACGTCCATGGCACGTTTCAGAGCTTGCGACTCGGTCGTAGCCAGACGCGGGAACGCGATCGCAGGAACTGCCGGAGCAACGTTTGCCCGGGCCGCCATGGATTTGACGAGGTTCGTCTTCATTCGTTCGTACAGGTACGCAGAAGCGTTCCTGTCCTTTAGGATGCGTGAACTCCTACAATTGTCGCATATAGCTGTAGAGTGTTGAAAATCATAGCGTCTGCGACGAATTGCCTGCCAAAGATCCGACGCCCCTCGGAGCCCATTCGTTGCCGTTCTGAAACAGAATTCATCAACCGCTTCAAAGCGGCTGCCAGAGCTGCAGGATCCCTGGGCGGCACCAGTAGACCCGTGCCCTCGTGACGCACCGCCTCGCGTACCCCTCCGACATCACTCGCAACCACGGGAAGGCCGGAGCGCATCGCCTCGAGTATGCTCCTGGGGAAGCCTTCAGAACGTGAGCTAAGGACAAAGATCTGCGCTCTGGCAAGTTCCGGTGCAGGGTCAGGCACATAACCCAGAGACACAACTCGTTTGGGCAGTGATGCTGGTACGGCACCACCGCCGATAACGGTAAGCTTCAGCCAGTCCTCATAGCCGAGTAAGGAGAGGGCCGCAAACAGTGTTTCGAAGTCTTTCGGAGGTTCGAAGCGGCTAATCGAAACAAGCGCCACCGGTGTTCGCTCCACCTCGGCCCGAAGGGGCGAGTCCTTCACGCCGTTGTGGATGACGTGCAGCTTCTCCGGGGCGGCAATCCCTTTGTCGAGAGCGAGTTGCCGCTCGGCTTCGGAGACGCAGATGATCGCACGGCACCAGCGGGCCGCCGCTCGTTCCGCAATTGTGAACACCCTTCCCTGCACCGGCGAGATGCGGTCAGAAACGGCAAGCCCGTGCGGGGTATACACCGC
>DASQEG010000822.1:0-2694 GCA_035633775.1 Bryobacteraceae bacterium | reverse complement strand
CAACGAGCAGTTCGTCCGGCTCCTCTACCGCGATGTGCTCGGTAGAACCGGCACGCCGAGCACCAGCGAAATGGAGTTTCAGTTGAAAGCGCTCGGTGCAGGCACTGCTGAAGATCGAGCCCGGTCGGCGACATCGTTCTTCCTGGTACCCGAGTTCACGAGCAGGGTCAATGCGGATCTGAATGCCCAGCTGCTGTATTTTCTGTTCCTGCAGCGCGACCCCACGCCGACTGAGTATCAGACCACCCGTGCTCGGATCACGGATGACGCAAGCGTACGCCAGATCATCCGCGAGCTCATTAACTCGTCAGAGTTCCGGGGGTTGTTGATCTAAGTGCGCGAAGTTCGGGTCGAGAAAAAAACGGCGGTTGCGCTGGCCGTGTGGGACCTGATATAACCCCATGCACGGATGGACGTCTGGTACCTGATCGACGAATTGCACCGCGAACGCAAGCGGCTGGACAGGCTGATCCATGACTTGGAGGGCCTCAAGGGCGGAACGTCGCTTCAGAGTTCTTCCAGCCGGCGCGGACGGCGCACCATGCCCGACGACGAGCGTAAGGAAGTCTCGCAGCGCATGAAAGCGTGGTGGCAGAATCGGCGTCAGAGTGGAAGCGACGGCGCGGGCTGATCAGTCTCTGGCTGGGATGCGCAGCGGCATCGCGATTTCCCGTCCACTGCGGTCCCGAACGCGAATCGTCTCGGGACCGACAGGGAGAACGCGCATCTCGCTGCCTTCGATCTCGACCGACAGGAAGTGCAGTTGCGGCGCCCAGCCTTCGGTTTGAGCTCTGTCCATCTCGCTGCGAACGTCCCCTTCGCGCAGTTCACCGCCAGCCCCTGAGATTACGTATCGAATATTGCCGGTCTCGTTATTGGCCCGGGTGTACTGGAAATTATGCTCGTGCCCGCTGAATACTACACGGACACCGTGCTTGCGGAAGAGCTCGAGAAAGTGCGCCAGTTCGTTTTTGGCGGAAGGATGGCGCGGTCCAGCGTTGTACGGCGGGTGGTGCAAAAACGGGATCTTCCACGGAACCTGTGATTCGGCCAGGTTCTTCTCCAGCCACTTGTGCTGATCGCCCGAGCGCAGATATGCCGGACGCGGTGAACCCGTCTCGCTGTTGGTGGTTGAGTCCAGCGCGAAGAAATCTGCCATTCCTCCATAGCTGAACCGGTAATACCTCGCCGGCTGCGGGCTCGGAAAGAAGAAGTTGTCCAGATACGTAGTCAGGTCCGCACGGGATTCAGTCTCATTGCCGTCGTGGTTACCGAGGCTGGCATAGAACGGGATTCGCCCGATCACCGGTTCATACGGAGCGTAGAACTTTTCCTCCCAGTCGCGGTCCTCCGCTCCGGTGTTGCGGAACCGCAAGGTCAGGCCGATCGCACCATAGAGGTTGTCCCCGGTGGTGGCGATGAAACGGACGGGGTTGCTGGTGCCTTCGTGCTTCTGAAATTCCTTCCACATCGATTGCGCAACTGCCCGCTGATGGGAGTCACCGGATCCGAAATCGCCGATCACGAAGAAGCGCAGGCGGTCAGCCTTGACCGGCCATGTCCGGACCTTTCCCGCGCCGACCCGCGTGCCATTCAGCGTCACCTCGTATTCGTACTCGGTGTCGGGTTGCAGGCCCTCGACCGATGCCCAGTTCTGATCGGCTACCTCGACCTGTTGAGTGCCAATCCGGACCTTTGCTTTGCCGTGCGAGCGGGATGTGCGCCCGATTGTATTGCCACCGTCGGTGGTACCCCATGCAAGCACCACGGATTCTGTACCGATAGCGCCTACGTACGTGTAAAACTTTGCTGCAGAGGCCCGTAGAGGCAGCACAAGGCTCAGGGCCAGCACCGCTGATGGCAGGCTAAGAGTATGGAAGGTCACGTTCGATTCCGACGACCCGGTACCCCGGGGAGCTTCGCCTCAAGTAGACCTTCACCTTTCGGCTTTGGTTTCCTTCGGCGCTGATCTCAACCAGCAGATAAGCGGCGCCTGAGCTCGGGACGGAACTGGAACTGTGCGGTAAAGGCGATGTCCTGCCTGACGCGTTGTCGAGTTCGGACCATGTATAACGATAGGCGTGCGGACCTTTGGCGAAACCGTGCCGCACCGACAGATCCTCGAATCTCACCGTGCCGTTCTCGACCTGGATGTCAGTGAGCGCAAGCGGCTGGCTGAGGTACGCGCGGCCAATCGCGTCGCGCCGATGGATCAGCGTGGCGGCCACATGGCCCTCGGCAGCCGCATCCGAGTACTGGCCCGTGGCCACGATAGCCCGGATCTCCTGATCCGTGAACTTCATCACCTGCTCAGCCGCCCAGAGATTGTCGTCCTCCAGCCGATTATCGAAAGCGGGGTTCGGGTACTCGGGCGTCCAACTCCGTGGGTCGAACCTTTCGGGACTGAAACGCCCCACCGAAGGCCAGTCGGCATAGTTGATTCCGGACCACCCGGGTACATAGACTCCGAAGGTGAAGAACTCCTTTGCCGCGGAACGCCAGGTGAAGAACTGCTCATGGCCAGAGCGCGGGCTGTTCGCCCTGGTGCTCGCGCTGCCCAGCGTAGACCCGAAGTCGATCAGGTAATGCCACACCTGAGGGACGCCGTTTCGTTGTACCAGCGTGTCCAACGAATTGATCGCTCGGGAATCGTCGTGGGCCAGCCAGGCGCAAAACACGTGCAGGCCGCGCAGA
>DASQEG010000821.1:0-3988 GCA_035633775.1 Bryobacteraceae bacterium | reverse complement strand
GTCTACAACGGTGCCCCGAACGGTGGCCGTCATCTGCGCCCATATCGTTGAACACACGAATAGCCCTGCAGCCAGCCGCAACCCCATGGGTTGATTATCGCGTACGGCGCTCCCGCCGAGCCGGGCAACTAGTCCACGTCGAGATGCTCGGTCTTCAGGCTGATCGCATTCATGGTGCAGATGCCAACACACAAGGTGCACCCGTCGACGCAACGATCCGGGTGCGCGATGAAAGGCTCGAGTGTCCCGAATCCTTCCTCAATCACGCTCTGATCGCAGACTTCGACGCAGTCGTAATCCGCTCCGCAATGTTCGGTGTTGATGACGGGGTAGTAAACAGCAGCTTCGAGTTCGGTCATGAAGGCTTCACCTCAAGCGTTCCTCGTGCACGCGCATGACCGACGCGTAATTTCAATGCGTTGAGGTGATCTCAAGCTGCCGGAGAGGGGCAGAGCACCCATATGCAGCGGCTCTGCACCCACTTTCACCCGGCGGGCCCTGCTATGCGGATTGGGTCAATGTTGTCCGACTCATCGCTTCGCGTGCCGCTGGCGGCGGCATCGTGGGGTCGTTTGGTTTGGCAGCCGTCTGCTCCCAGGCGACAGGAAACTTCCGCTGGCAAACCCGGCACTGGTACTCGCCGTTGACTGGCCACATAGGATCAGGATGGATCAGCTGACACCATGTGTCGCCGACCGTAGATGCGAATGATGAAATCAGGCGTGTCATGTCGTTGTCTTGCGCTCCTTGCGCGCAGCACACACGGGCTCACCATGCGAGCCCCCAAACAGGTAGATGCAGCGCCGCAGCGCCGGTTTCCTGCCCGTATGAATACGCGCAAGAGCGTCCCGGGAAGGGTCATCCATGAAATCTCCTGGGCACGCACAGCATCCAAGGATGGCGCTGTGAGACACCTTCTCGCCATCCTGTTCCTATGCATGCCACTTGCGGCGCAGAACATCCTGTGGCGCGATCCCGGACGGATATCTGATTTGGACTTTCGCTGGGGAGCCGGGGGCGCGAAGCTTCGGCCCGCACCTCCTTTTCACTTCATTGAGGCAGATGACTCAGGGACCACGCCGAAGCTGCTGGTCCGCGACGGCCGCGGCCGCACCTGGAACGTCAAGTTCGGCGACGAAGTAAGGGCAGAAACGTTTGCTTCCCGGCTGGTCTGGGCTCTGGGCTATCACTCTGAGCCGACTCACTATCTGCCGGCTGGCCGGGTGCTCGGCACGCGGAGGCACCACCTCGGCCGCGCGAGTCGGCATGTCAGCAAATCCGGTCAGTTTCGTGACGCCCGCTTCGAGCTTCGGGACCCGAAGTCCCGATTTCTCGAGAACAACGGCTGGTCATGGGAGAACAACCCGTTCGTCAGGACCCGTGAGCTCAATGGACTGAGAACGCTTGTGATGCTGCTCTCCGGATGGGACAACAAGGACGCGCGGGACGATACGTCGAATACCAGCATCCTGCAGACTCCGAGCGGAGCGCGAGTATACTTCGTGAGCGACTGGGGCGCTTCCATGGGCAAGTGGGGAAACTTCTTTACGCGTGAGAAGTGGGATTGCGAGGGGTTTCGCGCGCAAACCTCCGATTTCGTCAAGGCGGTAGACCGCGGCAACGTTCGTTTTGGATTTGCGGGCAAACACGATGGCGACTTCAAGAAGCAGATCCGGGTATCCGACGTGCGGTGGCTTATGCGTCGGCTTTCCCAAATTAGCGATACCCAGCTTCGTTCAGCTCTGCGCAGTTCGGGTGCCAGCCGTCATGAGAGCTCCTGCTTTGTCAGCTCGCTGAGGGCGCGCATTCGACAGCTGCAACGAGCGACCGAGGCGCCGGTGTTACAGGCACGGCGTCCATGATCACACTGGCGTTGTTATCTGCAGCGTCGCTCATCTTCTGGACGGATCCGGGAGCGGTTGCGTCGGTAGACTTCGGGCGGCCTGCCCAGGGCGCCCAGCCCCCTGAGATCCCGCTGACGTTCGTTCGCGAGGAAATGGGCGGGAATAGCGCGAAAGTACTCCTACGGGATGCCCAAGGCGTCCTGTGGCAGGCTAAAGGCGGCCCCGAGGCCAGGGCCGAGGCCTTCGTAACGCGCCTGGTATCTGCACTCGGGTATTATGCCGAAACGGTGGTATTTGTTCGCGACGGAAGGCTGGATGGCGTGAGCAGCGGGCTCCGGCGAGCCTCTGGCTTTTTGCGTGCTGATGGCGCGTTCACGTGGGCGGGGCTGGAGCGCCGCGATCCTTCTGTCAAGTTTCTCAAGAACGTTACCTGGAACTGGAACGACTTCGACAGCCGCGAAGTAAAAGGTTTACGGATTGTAACCATGCTGGTGTCGAACTGGGACAACAAAGATGGCCGGAATGGAAGATTGGGTCCGAATACTGGCGTGCTCCAAACCCCTGTGAACCGGGTTGCGTTTGTCACCGACTGGGGTCAGTCGCTGGGCGCCTGGGGACGCTTTCGGTTTCAGCGCTCAAACTGGAACTGCGGCGACTTTGCCGCACAGACTCCGCGATTCGTTCGCGGCGTTCGGAACGGCGTAGTTAGCTTCGGATACCAGGGCCAGCATACGAACGACTTCACGGCGGGGATCACCATCGAAGACGTTAAATGGCTCATGCAATGGCTCGGGCAGATCACGGATGCTCAGCTGCGAGTGGGCCTGCTCGCCAGTGGGGCGACGGCCGATGAGGAAGTGTGTTTCGCGAAGGCGCTCAGGCAGCGAATCGAGGCGTTGCGCGGCGTTACTATGAACAGCGATGTTCACCTGGATCTGCCCGAAGTGCGGCGGGGAAGTGTCTCCGTCGGACAGCGAGTGCCCTCGATGCCGGGCAGCCGCCGCGACGCCATCGCCCGAACCCGATAAGACGTTAGAAGCAACCCCGGAAAAACCGACACCGCCCGCGCCTCGGGTGCACGCTCGAAAGAGCGCTTCTCCGTGGGTGGCAGCCGTTGGCGCGATGGCAGCGTGCGCGATTTTCATCGGCGCTTTGTACGTCTGGATTCTGCCTCGCTTCCGTGCTGGGCGCACCGAAACGGCGAAGGCCCCACTTGCACTCGAAGCGCCTTCGGCGCAGGGCCAGTCTCAGCGGCACCCGCTCGCCAAACATCTGGAGATCAGCGGTGTCCGCCTCGGTGAGGGAAAGAATGGAATGCTGCGCTTGCGCTTTGTTGTCGTCAACCACTCAGGCGCAGAACTACCTGATCTGAAAGCCGAAGCCGTGATCGCCTCCGCCGAGCGCGCTCTGTTTCGTGTGCCCGTTACACTCGCATCGATGAGGCCTTACGAGGTGCGTGAACTGGAGACGAACGTCCGCACGGAACTCAAATCGTACGAGCTTCCAGACTGGCAGATGATCCGACCTTCGCTCGTCGTTTTGGCCGACCGCAACCCGTGACCCTGTTCCGTGTTCAACAATGAACAGCCGGTTGCCGCAACCGGCGCGTGTTCTACTGAGAACATTGCCCCGGAAGGGGAGCGGGTAACGGGGGACTCATTTTGCTCAGGCGTATCCTGATCATCGCGGTATTTGCGTTCGGCGCTCGCGCAACTGCGCCGGAGGCCGGATGCTCCTTTCGTCAGGACCCCGGAGAGTTCCTGCAGTCACAGTCGCGTGCACGCCTGCTCATCCATGAGCGCGCCGGAGCGAAACTCGGGCTGCGCCGCGCTGGCGTTACCGTTGAGCCCTCCGCGATTCGTCGCCGCAGCTTCATTGATGAACAGATCTTCGGAACGTTGGAACGTTTGCGGGTGCCCAGCGCAGCCGTCAGCACGGACGAGGAGTTCGTTCGGCGCATTCACCTCGATCTGACAGGCCGCATTCCGCCGCCGTCCTCCATTCGAGACTTTCTATCCAGCAGATCAGCAAATAAACGCGAAGAGCTCATTGAGCAACTCCTCTATACGCCCGAGTTCGCGGATCGTTGGGCCGTGTGGTTTGCGGACCTGATCCAGTCGACCGAAAGACTGTCGACCAATGCC
>DASQEG010000820.1:0-2401 GCA_035633775.1 Bryobacteraceae bacterium | reverse complement strand
GATCGGCGGCGCGCTCAAGAATGTGGTTGCGATCGGAGCCGGCGTGGTGACCGGTCTGGGTTTGGGGAACAATACGCTTGCGGCGCTGGTTACACGCGGGCTGGCCGAGATCAGCCGTCTTGCCGTCGCGCTGGGAGGTCGGGAGAAGACTCTGTCCGGTCTCGCAGGACTGGGCGACCTGCTGCTTACCTGCACGGGGGCTCTGAGCCGCAACCGCCGCGTGGGTCTCCTGCTCGCCGAAGGTCAGTCCCTGAACGAGATTACCGGGTCGACCAGAATGATTGCTGAAGGCGTGGAAACCACCTGGGCGGCCCTCGAGTTGTCGCGGAGTGTCGGTGTGGAGATGCCGATCACCGAGCAGATGGCGCTCATTCTGCGGGACGGCAAACCACCACGAGACGGGATACGTGATCTGATGGAGCGTGCTCTTAAGAGCGAGTAGCGTATGCTGGCAGCCCGTCCGCAACCTTGGCCGGCCAACCGGGTTCATTCTTCCGTGACGGCCGCGGCCCTGCTCGAGTGTGATGCCGAGCTGATGCTGCGGCTCCGCGAAGGCGACGACACATCTTTTGCGCTTCTGCTGGACCGTCATCGTACGCCTGTCATCCACTTCCTCTACCGCATGGTGCAGAATCAGGCTGTTGCGGAGGAACTGGCGCAGGAGGTGTTTCTGCGCGTGTACCGCTCGCGCGCATCGTACGAGCCTACTGCACGATTCACAACATGGTTGTTCCGCATTGCGACGCACCTTGCCCTGAATCAGATTCGTGACCGGCGCCATGAGCGTAGTTCAGAGAGGCTGAGCGAAGACGTACGGGAGGGCATCGCCCGGCAGCTGCCGGATGGGACCTTGACAGTGGAGCAGCGGCTGTTGCGCGAGGCCCAGCTTGCAGAGATTCGCCGGGCGATCGACGACCTTCCGGGCAAGCAGAAAGCTGCGGTGCTTATGCACAAATATCAGGAGATGGAGTACACGCAAATTGCAGCTGTGCTGGGCTGCTCTGAATCAGCTGTGAAGTCCCTTCTGTTTCGTGCATACGAGTCGCTGCGCGCCCGATTGGCGCACATGGCCTAACGCGGAGGACTGATGATGTGTCCGGTTCGAAGCGAAGCAACCTCGGGACTACTTCTGGACTACTGCGCCCACCGGCTCCCACAGCAGATATCCGCCGAGTTGGAACGGCATCTCGGGACCTGCTCGGAATGCAGGCAATTCGTTGATGGACAGCGCCGGCTGTGGGCCGCGCTCGACTTGTGGGACCCCCAACCAGTCTCGGCCCGATTTGACCAGCAACTGTTTACTGTGGCCTGCGCAACAGATCGGAGGAGCTTCTGGCCCCCCGTACTCGGAGGTGTGTCCGGCTGGCGCCCGGTGCTTTCCGTGGCCGCTGCTTGCGCGGCTCTGCTGCTGGCCGTCGTGCTGCACTTTCCAGGCACGGGAGACGCCGACGCCCGTGTAGGTCCATCTTCGGGAAGTGCGGTGGAAAAGCTCGAGGCAGAGCAGGTCGATCGCGCTGCTGAAGACCTCGACATGCTGCGGCAGTTCAGCACGCCTGCCAGGGACAAACGCGCGCTCTGATGACGCGTGCATCCCTCGTCGCGCTGCTTGGGGTTGCCTTGCTGTCGGGCGGTCAACCCGCGCGTAAAGAAACGCGGCGGCTCGCACCACCTCCTCCGCCGGGCCCGCCCCACCTCATCATGGAACGGCTGAGCCAGATGACCGAGGAACAGCGCGATCGATTCCTCGGCCGCCTGCCGGCCGATAGACGGGCACGGCTTGAAGAGCGGTTGCAGAAGTATCGCGAGCTGCCCGAAGCGGAACGCCTGCGCCTGCAGGCCGAATACGATGCGTTCCGGCAGCTTCCACCTGAACGGCAGGAGGAAATGCGTACGCTGTTTCGCAGCTTTGGAGATCGTGACGAGCACCAGCGGCGTCGGCTTCGTCGCGAGCTGGTGCGTCTGCGGAAGATACCCGCCACGCAGAGGGCTCAGCGTATGCAGTCGGACGACTTCCGGCGCGAGTTTAGCGAGGAGGAGCGCTCGTTCCTGTCGCGCCTGACGGAGCTGTTGGAGAGCCGCCCTGTCCCGCCCCCGCCCGCCCAGTAATGCAGTACAGATGCTTGTCTGTTCTGATGAAGATTCTGTCGCCGGAGATCGCGGGTGAAGCCTGGCACTGCTCGTCGGATCCGAGCGGGTTCTTCCCGATCACGACGAACTCGGCTGCGGGCTGCACGAGTGTGGTCTCGCATGTTTCCGATACGAAGTAGATCGCGCCATCGCCGTGCACCGGAGACGAGGAATACTCACCTCCAATCCTTTGCTGCCAAACCATCCTGCCGCTGGATGCCTCCTGTGCCATAGCAATCCCGCCCTCGGTAACGGAGAAGAGCCAGGGCCTCAC
>DASQEG010000819.1:0-6075 GCA_035633775.1 Bryobacteraceae bacterium | reverse complement strand
TCCATCGCGACAAAGTCCGAGTAGCCTGTGTCGCGGATAGCTCGAAACACATTGCCGTAGTGAATCTCACCCGTGCCGGGTTCCTGCCTCCCGGGCACATCACCAACATGGAAGTGCGCAATCTCCCGAACGTGGTTGCGGATGGTCTCGATCAGATTTCCTTCCATGATCTGCGCGTGGTACATGTCGTAGAGCACTTTCACATAGGGACTGCTCACCTCGCGCAGAATTGCGAATGCATCCGAAGCCCTGTCGAGGAAGTAGGCGTGGTGATTGTCACCCGTCGGATTCAGCGGCTCAACCGGAGCGAGCGTATTGATGGGCTCCACAATCATAGTTACGTTGTGACGGGCCACGATGTCGTGCCCGCGCTTCAGACCTTCTACTACGCTGGCGCGCTGAGCCTCTCTGGTCATCCCCGGGACTTTAAATCCGGTCAGGACTACCAGGCGCCTGGTTTCGAAACGGTCTGCTGCCTCAGCCGAGGCTTTTAGCTCGGCAAGAAATCCCTCGCGTTCGGCGGGATCGCACAATCCCATGCCTTTCGGATTCACGCCACGATTGCCAACGATGCACACGCACTCCAGCTGAAGCCTGTTCTTTAAAGGAACGATCTTTCTGGCATCCGACGCGCGCCAGTCGCCGAACTCGAAACCCTGGTAACCAGCTTCTGCAACCCGGTGCATCTGCTGCTCCAGGCTCAACCTGGGAAACAATGGCTCCACACGCACGGACAGCTTGAACCCGGGGCCTTTCGGTTTCGCAAAGGCCGCTGCCAAAGGCGCATGCAACACCGCTCGACGCAGCATGCCCGGCAGTGTATCATTCGTCAATGCTTCCGAAGTTAGGCCGGAAACGATGGATCGGAGCGTTCACCGCGGGATGCGGCCTTCTCCTCGCCGCCGGCGCTCAGGCCGAATCTGTACGCGTGATCAAGTTCTCCGAAGGCAAGCCGTTCAAGATGGGCGAAGTGACCTCTATGCGCATCGTCCATCCCGATCTGGGAGCAAAGAAGACTACCCTCAATTACTCGGTATCGAAGCCAGGTGCCGAGTTTGCGCAGCATGTTCATGACGAGTCGGACGACACGATTCTTGTGCTGCAGGGCGAGGTGGATCTGCGTCAGGGTGACTCGCTTCATCGGTTTCGCGCTGGGGAGTGTGCCTTTGTTCCCGCCGGTCAGATCCACGGTACGGTGACGGCCGGCACGGGCGAAGCGACCATGATCAGCTTCCAGAATCCGCCCGATCTGGTCCTGTATACGGGAGCTCGAGATTCCAAGAAGCCCGGTGCCGCGGCTCCGAAGGGTGTTATTACGCCTGGTGCAGTAAAGTATCTTACCTACAACGACAAGAACGGTCCGGTGACTTCGCCGGCCATGGGTTCAGAAAGAGGCGCCTTCACGCATCGCAAGATGAATTCGGGTGATGCCTTTAAGGCGAGCATTCCGGACGGTGGCGAGCAGCTTTTCTTCCTTATAAACGGATCCATCGCCGTACGGGATCGTGCTGGCACTCACCAGGCTGGTATGAAGGACACCGTGTTCATCACAGGTCCCGCGGAGGTGGAGGTGACAGCCGCATCGGCCGGCACACTGGTCGTTCAGGTGGAAGCACCGCCCGGCCCGCCACCTGCGCCCTTGACGAAGTGAAGCACGAATTACCGTGCGAGGCATTCTGCCGGAATATTGGTCCTCAAAGGAGTGGAGCCGTGGCAGGTACAACGAGACGAACTTTGATGCGGAGTGCTGCGATTGTGCCTCTTCAGGCGGTACGCAGTTCCGCGCAGAACTCTGCACTTCGCGTTGGTCTGATCGGCGCAGGGAGCCGGGGGACCTATACCTCGCGAACACTCAACCAGGATCCGCGCGCAAAGATCACGGCCATCTGCGATATCTTTGACGAGCAAATCGAGAACGCGAGAGCGAAGATCCCTGCCCCCTCAGCGAAGAAATTTAAGCACCATCAGGAGCTGCTGGCAAGCTCCGACGTTGATGCCGTAATCATCGCCAGTCCGGTCTACCTCCATCCTGACCACTTCGAAGCAGCAGTAAAATCCGGCAAGCACATCTACATCGAAAAGCCCGCAGGACTTGACGTGGCGGGATGCAAGCGTGTCATGCGCATCGCCGATGGTGCCGATCGCCGGCAGAACATCACGTTCGGCTTCCAGCAGCGGTACGGGGGTGTGTACGTCAAGGCCAAACAAATGCTGGACTCGGGAGGCATCGGTAAGGTACGGGAGGTTCACGGCGAGTTTCTGAAGTACGCTCTTAAGGGCGATGAACCCGTCCCGCCACTGCCAAAGACAGACGAGGAACGCGTCAAACAATGGAAGCTCTGGAGGTCCACCTTCGGCGAGGTGATCGTCGAAACGTACGTGCACAACCTCGACGCGATCAACTGGTTCCTCGGCGCGCATCCATTGAAGGCGATCGGGACAGGTGGCCGCACCGTCGAGAAGCGCGGCGATCTGCTGGACCACCTGAGCGTGACCTACGATTACCCGGACAAGGTGCAGACGACCTTTGCAGGATCGCAGATGACGCCCCGGTTCTATCGTTCGAACCGCGAGCGCTACATCGGTGAGAAAGGCGTTCTTGAAACGGCGCGCGAGTACTGGGTCTATGACACGGGTTCAGGGCCGGTACGCGAAAAATCAGAGAATGACATCACTGTAGACGCGCTGAAGAACTTCGTGACGCGCGTCACCGAGGGCAAGCCGGAGAATACCGGCGTGCGGGCTGCTGAGAGTACGCTCACCTGCATTCTCGGTCAGATGGCGATTGATCGCCGCCGCGAGGTCACGTGGGACGAAATGATGAAGTCCTAACAAGACGCAACATCGTTGCGGGTACCTGTGCGTGCATTCTTTCGCGCCGCGCAACTGCTGCGGATCGCACGCAAGACGCATTCGCCGGCAGGTGGGCAATCCAGGCGACGAATGGACACATCTTCTGGCTCGAAGTAAAGCCCGGACAGCGTTTGGAGGGCACCTTCTTTGGCGCGACCGGCGGACGCCTCGCCCGCCTGCTGGAAGCCCGTGTGAAGGATGGCGAGTTGCACTTTGCAGTCGAACGGGTGTTCGACAGCTCCCGCACGGTACGCGCAGTTACGACGGCTCGGAGGAACGGATCAGGCCTGCGCGGCCGGACGGCGATGGATGGTCGCGCATTCGATTGGACCGGCTGGCGGTCACCCGAGATCGCGGACCGGGACGACGGCTCATGGAAAGACGGCGCTCCCTTTGTCGTCAACGGATTCAGTCAGCTTCGTCCCATCCGTTCAGGCGGCGAGAAGGAATGGACCTTCGCCGACGGAGTGTTGCGCAACCTATCGCCCAAGGCTCCTCTGCTCCTGACCACCGAGCGATTCTGGAACTTCGTTCTGCGGCTCGAGTACAAGCTTCCTGCCAACGGGAACAGCGGCATCGGCTTGCGGAGTCACTACGAATTGCAGCTGGCGGACGATTATGGCGCGCCGCCGGATGTCCACGGCAACGTGTCGCTGTACAGTCGAGTTCCGCCGACAGTGAATGCGAGCAAGCCGCCGGGAGAGTGGCAGCAGCTTACCGTGCGCTTCGTTGGCCGAGAGCTGACGGTCGATCTGAACGGAACCAGGGTGATCGATCGGACTGTAGTTGAGGGCCTGTGCGGTCTCGCGCTTGATCCTCGCGAGGAACGCCCAGGGCCGGTCGCATTGCAGGGAGATCACGGCGCAGTGGAGTTCCGCAACATTAGCATCACACCGCTGGTGCGCTCGTAGTCACTCGCGCCAGCCGGAGTGTCAGCTAACGAGGAACTTCGTAAACTCGTTCTCGCCGTGGACGTCGGTCAGGCGCATGTCCCTGCCCTGGTACAAGTAGGTGAGCTTCAGATGATCGAGTCCCATGACGCGCAGGATTGTGGCGTTCACATCGTGGGCAACGACAGGATTCTCAACCGGCCGCAGCCCGAACTCGTCCGTGGCACCGAGGACTCTGCCGCCTTTCACACCCGCGCCGGTGAACCACATGCTGAATGCGTAGGGATGATGATCGCGGCCGTTCCGCCCTTCGCCGAGCGGCGTTCGACCGAACTCGCTGCCCCAGATCACCAGCGTTGAGTCGAGCAGTCCGCGAGCTCTCAAATCGGTCAGCAGACCCGAGATGGGCTTATCCGTCTTGGCTGCCATTTTGTTGTGCGATCCGGTTAGATCATTGTGCGCACCGTCCCAGTCGTCCCCGAGGTGCGTGCCCGAAAACAGCTGGATAAATCGCACACCGCGCTCGACAAGGCGTCGTGCGAGCAGACATTTCCGGCCGAAATCGTCCGACAAGCCTTCGCCGATGCCATACAGCTTCTTCGTGGCGTCCGACTCTTTGCTGATGTCGACTGCGTCCGGAGCCTCCGACTGCATTCGGAAGGCCAGCTCGTAAGACGACAGTCTCGCCTCAAGTTCCGTGTCGAACGGACGTGTTGCCAGATGCTGTTGATTGAGCTCCCGAAGCAAATCCAGAGTCGCGCGTTGCGTGCTATTGCTGATTCCTTCAGGGTTGGCAAGGTCGAGCACCGGACTCTTTCCGTTGCGAAACATCGTGCCCTGGTAGACTGCGGGTAGAAATCCGGACCCGTAGCCCTGCGGCCCGCACTTCATCGCGCCATCAGTCATCACCACGAATGCCGGCAGGTTCTGGTTCTCAGATCCAAGTCCGTACACGACCCACGCACCGAGCGAGGGACGACCGGGGAACTGGCTACCCGTGCCATGCAGGTACATCGCAGGGCTATGGTCGAACGCGTCTCCATGGCAAGAGCGCACCAACGCGAGTTCGTCTGCGTGCGATGCCATCTTTGGGAACAGGTCAGAGATCTCCAGCCCGGACTGCCCGTGTCTTCGAAAGTTCCAGGCGCTCCCTCGGGCGATCGCTTTGGTGAAGTCAATGCGGCTGGTCTTCAGACCCTTGACGAAGCTTGCAGGCAGCGTCTGGCCGGAGATACGGGCCAGCTCAGGCTTCGGGTCCCACGTATCGACATGACTCACCCCGCCATGCATGTACAGATAAATGACCGCTTTGGCACGCGCCAGCTCGTGCGGTGGCTTGGGCGCAAGCGGGCTTGCCGCGGCACCGGCCAGAGATGGCAGGAGCGATGAAGCAGCGGCTGCTCCAAAACCGCGACCTGCGGAGGCCAGAAACTGACGACGGGACCTAGTCAACATACAGGAACTCATTCACATTCAGCAATGCACGAATCAGCTCAGTGTAGGCGCCGGTTCGACCGCCGGTGTTCGCCATCTGCACTTTGATGAACGTCTCGGCGCGTTCCGCTTCGTCACTCCGCGGCTCGCGCGACAGGACTTGGCGGAAGGCAGCACGGACGCAGGCGTCGTCCGACGACCCATGCTTCTTCTCAAGCGACTGTGCCAGACCGCGAGCTCTCTCCAGCGTGAACGTGCCGTTGAAAAGCGTCAGAGACTGCGGCGCCGTCGTGCTGCTCTCGCGCCTCGAACACGTCAACATGGATTCCGGCGAATCGAACACCTCCATCATCGGCATGCGAAAGGTGCGCTTCTGAATCATGTAGATGCTTCGTCGCAAGTACTCCGATGTGTCCTTCGTCAGCACCCATGCGTTCTCGGGTGATTGTGTCAGCGTTGCCTTCTCCTCTGCCGTGAGCGGCGGCACCACAGGCCTGCCGCCACGCTTCGGATTCAGCGACGCGGTTGCGATCAGCACTGAATCACGCAGCTCTTCGGAAGTTACCCGTCGCCGCGAGAAGTGGGACAGCAGCACGTTCGCAGGATCGCGCTCGACTGCTTCCTTCGCTGGCGTGGACTGCTGCTGATATGTTGCCGATGTCATGATCAAGCGGTGCAGCTGCTTCACGGACCAGCCCTTCTCGGCAAACTCAGAGGCCAGCCAGTCAAGCAATTCGGGATGTGAAGGGGCTCCGCTTCGCGTGCCGAAATCACTGGGCGTGGAAAGCAGCCCGCGGCCGAAGTGATATTGCCATACACGGTTGACCATTACACGCGCGGTAAGTGGATTCGCCGGATCGCTGATCCATTTCGCCAGAGCGGTACGCCTGCCGGTCGT
>DASQEG010000818.1:0-6237 GCA_035633775.1 Bryobacteraceae bacterium | reverse complement strand
AGCATCGATGGCTGGAAAGCGCCGGGCGTGCCGGGCACAGTCCGTGGGTTGGAGCTGGCACACCGAAAATTCGGATCGCGACGGTGGCGAAGCCTGATCGCGCCGGCAACCCGTCTCGCGACGAATGGCTTCGACATTTCTTACGAACTCGCGTCTTCGCTTAAGGCGGCGTCCACGCGGTTGGGGAACGATCCGGAGTCCAGGCGTGTCTTTCTGCGGAATCCTCAGCCGGGCCGTCGCCTTATTCAGCGCGACCTCGGAAGAACTCTGGCAAGGATCGCCCGGCTCGGGTCCCGGGGGTTCTATTCCGGTCCGACGGCTCGAACGTTCGCGGCCCAAATGAAAGCCCACGGAGGACTGATCACAGCGGAAGACCTGGAACACTACCGCGCCGTGGAACGTGAACCACTGCGCGGCCGTTATCGCGAGCATGAAGTTATCACCGCACCTCCCCCGAGTTCGGGCGGAACCGGGCTGCTGCAAATGCTCGGTGTTCTGGAAGGCTCAGGGTATGAAAAGGCGGGCTTTCATTCAGCGCGGCACATTCACTTCGTTACCGAGACGATGAGGCGCTACTACGCAGACCGGAGCGAGTACATGGGTGATCCGGACTACTTCAAGGTCCCGTTGCGCAGCCTCCTGGCTCCGAATTACGTCGGCAAGCTTCGCAAGAGCATTGACCGCAATCGTGCAACACCAAGCGACAGGATCCGGCCGGGACCTCATCCGGCCGAGAGTACCGAGACGACACACTTTTCGATCGTCGATGCCAGGGGGAACGCCGCCAGCCTGACATACACGCTGAACGGTGGCTACGGCAGCGGAGTCACCGTGCCCGGATTGGGCGTACTGCTGAACAACGAGATGGATGATTTTGCCGCCCGGCCAGGCACTCCGAACATGTTCGGCCTGGTGCGGGGTGAGGCAAACGCAATTCAACCGGGAAAGCGACCGTTGTCATCGATGACCCCGACGATCCTTACACGAGACGGCAAGCTGTTCCTCGTGGTCGGCGGACCCGGTGGCGGCCGCATCATCACGTCCGTTCTGCAGACGGTCACCAACGTGGTCGACTTCCGGATGAACATCCGCGATGCTGTCGATGCCCCCCGCTTCCACCATCAATGGAAGCCGGACGTCCTGACACTGGAACCCGGTATTTCACCAGACACCGTGGAACTGCTGCGCTCAATGGGCCACAAGGTGGAGGCGAGCGCATCAGTGGCCCGAATCTTCGCGATCCTGGTACAGCCCGATGGGTGGCTGGCCGGCACAGCCGATGGGCGCAGCTATGGCAAGGCGGTCGGATACTGAGCGGGTGCGCTTGTCGGCGCCACGATTCTCAGGATGTGGAAGCCCGTTCAGATTGCGCGCAGAATTGCTCGAATGCCTGGGTGAGCAGGCGTGCAATCTCCGGCGCCTCCCGGCGCTCGATGTCACTGCGATGCAACATGTAGACCGGCTTGCCATCCTGGAAGAGCGCCATCGAAGGTGACGACGGGGGATACTCGGCCAACAAAGTTCGCAGGTGCGCAACCGCAGCTACGTCCGCGCCGGCAAACACCGTTGCTACCCTGGACGGGCGCGGAGAGTGCTGCATCGCGAGGCCGACCGCGGGTCTGGCCCGCCCGGCGGCACAGCCACAAACCGAATTCACGACCATGAGCACTGAGCCGCTGTTCGGTCCCAGCAGGCGGTCCACATCGTCAGGAGTCCTCGCCTCTTCAACACCGTACCGGGTGAGATCCTGGCGCATTGGGGCTATGAGTGGTTCAGCGTAGGGCACAATCTGATGCTACCTCGGGAACTCGCGGGAGTGCAGGGTTTGGGGTGGAATCGAGGCACACGCGGCCGCGTCTCTTCACTGGAGGCATATGCACGTCCGTCCTGACCATCCATTGAGGCGCTTTTTTGCCGGGCTTGTGCGAAAGCATATGGCCGAATCGGTTGGGATCCGGGATACGGATGTGACCGACTATGTAGCTGGCCTGCTGGTCGATTTCACGCATGTCGATCACCTCTACCGCATTCGCAATGCTCGAGGAAAGCGCCTTGAGGATGTCGCCGAAATGCTGATTGAATCCAACCCGATGCTGGATGCGCCGTCATTCTTTTACGAACGGGAAGTTCGCAAGCACATCGGTGATTACACGCTTTTCGTCGCTGGATTGTTCCCCGAGTATGTGCAAAGGCTCGGAAAGAGCGGAACGCGGGTGGATGCATTCATTGATTACATGCAGGCGGGCAAAGAGTCGTACCGAGTTGTGGCGTCGTTCGATCAGTTCGAATTTCGTCGCGTTGCGCCTCTTTACCGCCGTATGGCGGAGGGCTTCGAGCTGTGTGTATTTGGGCTGAACCTCGTCAAGGGTGAACTTGAGAGCAATCAGCGCGCTTGGTACAACGGCGTCCGTCAAACGCTGGAACTCTAGGCGGCGGAGCCGAATCAGCGGTTCGCCGTCGCGTTCGTCCGGTACGTCCAGCTGCGGCTTCCCAGCGGCGAAGCGATACCTACATGCGTCGTCCGCGGGCCGGAGCCGAGCGAGAGGCGAAGCCATGGATGTTTCCGCCTCAGTTCTTCGAGCCAGCGCTGCGCTCGTTCCGCCGACCTGGCCGAAGTGTAATCAATGTCGACCGCATGCGCGGAGACGTGATCGCTGCGCTCCGCTCCACCGACCTGGGGATCCCGATTGTACTGGTCCGGTCGCCACCAGTTCCGCATCGTGACTCGCTCACCGGTCGCGTCTTCGAGAGCTTCCGTCAGCAGCGCGAGTGCAGCGCCTCGCGGCCACCACTCACTCTTCGGGACAAAGTTGTCGTAGCCGTGCTTGCGAGCGGCGGCGCGGTGGTGCGGACGCGTCATCTGTTCGGCCGTCATTCTTCGCACGCCCGAGTCGCGGAGGTACTGATTCAGTCCGGCAACCGACTGCTCATATTGCGAGTGTTGCTGTACCTGGCCTCCAAAGTGACGTATAGCCCGTTCCACTACCGAGGCAGCAGATGTTGTCCCGGCCAGCGCCATTAATGCCCCGGCAAGTCGTATCGCCAACATACTCTTTTGGATTGACGCAATACGTTAACCGTACTTAACTGCCACGGTTAAAGGGATTCCGCAACCATGTGGTCTTGCGGCGCGGACGAAGGCAGTAGACAATCTACGACCTTTGGATGTAGAATGCCTACAGCCATGGCGCGACCGTATCAAGACCGAATCGAGTTGCTGCAGGGGACGCTGGACATGCTCGTCCTGCAGACTCTTACCTGGGGCAAGCAGCACGGGTACGGGATCAGCCTCGCCATCCGAGCTGGCTCCCGTGATCTGCTGCAGGTGGAGACCGGGTCACTCTACCCTGCCCTTCACCGGCTCGAGAAAAAAGACTGGATCAGGTCTGAGTGGGGCGTCACGGAGAACAATCAGCGGGCGAAGTTTTACAGCCTGACTCCCGCGGGTCGGAAACAGCTGGCGACCGAGCGAAGCCGCTGGACTGCGATGACGACGGCGATCGGTGCACTTATGAACACCACAGAGGAGCAAGCGTGAACCGCGATCGCCGCGACCGCGACCTTGACGATGAAATCCAGGCGCACCTCCGCATGGCCGCCCGGGATCGAATGGAACGAGGGGAATCTGCCGAGGATGCCGCGTTCAGCGCCCGGCGTGAGTTCGGCAACGAAGCGCTTGTCAAGGAGGTCACACGGCAGATGTGGGGTTGGTCGTCAATCGAACACCTGAAGCAGGATGCGACATACGCTCTGAGGGTGCTGATGCGCGACCCTGCATTCGCGGCAGTCTCGATTCTTTGCCTGGCGCTGGGCATCGGCGCAACGGCTTCGACGTTCAGCATCGGCGATGCGCTGCTGCTCCGCCCTCTGCCGGTGAGCAATCCCTCCGAGATTGTCACGCTCAGCCAGAGCACGCCCGAAAACGCTGCTGTTTCCCTGTCATATCCCGAGTTGCTCGACGTCCGCCGCCAGGCCTTGCCCGACGCAGTCGGGTTTCGGCTTTCCATGATGGCACTGGCTGGGAGCGCTGACGAGACTCCGCGCATGAAGATGGGCATGTCCGTCACCAGCGAATTCTTTCAGACCCTTGGCGTGACTCCGCCGCTCGGCAGAGCCTTTACTTCGGAGGAGTCCGGGGTCTCAGGGAACGGCAACGTGATCCTTCTATCGCATGAGCTCTGGTACTCCGACTTCGCGGCGGACCCCGCAATCGCAGGCCGCACAGTACGACTCAACGGCAGGCTGGTCACCGTTGTAGGTGTGCTGCCGAAACAGTTCAGCATTCTTCCGAACATGCGGCCCGCCTACTACTTGCCGTATTCGTTCGCCAACCGGCTGGATGACCGCTCCGCGCGCAACCTCACGGTCAAAGCTCGACTGAGGCCGGGCGCAACAGTCGCGTCAGCGCAGGGCGAACTAGCAGCACTGGCGAAGGTTCTCGAACAACAGTACCCGGATTCGAACAGGGCGCACACGTTCATTCTGAGAAATGAGTTCCAGTCGCGAGTACAGCAATCGCCGAGCCTGGTGATCGTCGTTGCGCTCCTGTGGGTGCTTGCCATCTTAGTGCTGACCATCGCCTCGGCTAATATCGCCAGCCTTCTTTTGTCGCGCGCGAGCCACCGGTCGCGCGAGATGGCAATTCGCCTGTCTATCGGAGCCGGCCGGTCCAGGGTATTTCGGCAGATGCTTACGGAAAGCATGGTGCTGTCGTGCTTTGGTGCGGCTGCGGGCATTGGACTTGCGCTGGCCAGCATTCGATATTTGGCATCGATTCAAATTCCCACCGACACGCCAATCGTTATCGACGTCCGACTGGATACTCGAGTGCTCCTGTTCACCTGTTTCGCGTCTGTGATCACGGCCTTTGCCGCGGGACTGGCGCCCGCATGGCGCAGCCTTAACATAACCATCGCATCGGCGCTGAAGCCCGCAGGTATGGCCGCCTCGCAGCAATGGAGCATGCTTGGGCGCAACACGCTGGTAGCAGGTCAGATCGCACTGTCACTGGTCCTGCTGGTCGCATCCGTTGCTCTGCTCGACGCATTCCGCCGCATGGTGATCCTCGACCCCGGAATTCGTACCTCCAACCTCCTGATGGTCGAGTTCGATCCCTCGACGATTGGCTACAACCAGGAGCAGACCAGGCTGTTTTATCGTGAGCTTCGCGATCGCGTTCAGGTGCTTCCCGGCGTGCGCAGCGCCTCTTTGTCACGCGCGATTCCATTCCGGCCGAACTTCACGGAGGAAGCTGTGGTGCCCGAGGGCTATCAGTTTCCAGCAAACCAGGAGAGTGTGACGATATCGTGCAACATCGTGGAGCATGGCTACTTCGACACCCTTGGCGTCACTCTCGTACGCGGAGAAGCGTTCGGTGCCGATGAACGGCGGGCGGTCGCGATAGTCAACGAGGAATTTGCCAGGCGCTACTGGCCCTCACAAGACCCGCTGGGCAAGCGGTTTCTAATCCGCTCGAAGTCTCTGCACGTTGAAGTTATAGGCGTCGCACGTACAGGCAAGTATCTTTCGCTCGTCGAGACGCCTCAACCGTATTTCTATCTTCCTTACACCCAGCACCCTGGCGCCCGAATGACACTGCTCCTGCGGACGGACGGGCCACCCGCGACTCTGACGGGAGGCGTACTCGCAGCCGTCCGTTCGCTCGATGCCAACCAGCCGGTTTTCAACGTGCGGGACATGGAGACGTACTTCGAACAGGGTGTTATTGGTCTCACGTTGTCGCTCATGCGCGTGGTTTGGTGCATGGGGGCAGCGGGCTTGATCCTTGCGCTGATAGGAATCTACGGCCTTGTTGCTTACTCAACGGCTCGTCGCACCCGCGAGATCGGAATCCGCATGGCAGTCGGAGCCGGCCGCGCGGAAGTTCTGTGGATGGTTCTGCGCCAGGGCTTCAAACTGGCCGGTGTAGGTACGGCGGCGGGGCTGCTGCTCGCCGTCCCCATGTTCGCCGCACTCTCGTCCGCCGTGGCGGGTGTTGGACAGCTGAGTCCCTGGTCGATCGCCATCGTGTGCGCAGGACTTCTTGCAATGGTTGCAGCAGCGTACTACCTGCCAGCCCGGCGCGCAGCGCTGACGGATCCGAATCTCGCGCTCCGAATCGAATAGATCACCAGGTAGCAGGGTCATGGGGTCTCACGGACAACTTCCCTCGCAGCCTTGTCTGTTCTGATTCCCAGAAAACGTCCGTGCCGCAGCTTTCCGTGAACGGTCCACTCG
>DASQEG010000817.1:0-4532 GCA_035633775.1 Bryobacteraceae bacterium | reverse complement strand
GTCATGGGTAACATCTACTACCGCGTGATCTTCCACACCGCGAGGCCCAAAGTTGGCCTGCTGTCAATCGGCGAGGAGGAGCACAAGGGAAACGATCTTACCCGTGCCGCCATGCCACTGCTGAAAGCTCAGACTGGGCTGAACTTCATCGGCAACGTCGAAGGGCGCGACTTGTATACAGGCAACGCTGACGTGATCGTCTGCGACGGGTTCACCGGCAACGTCGCGCTGAAAGTCAGTGAGGGTATTGTCGACGTAATTAAGGCGATGCTCCAGGAGTCGCTGAAGGCGACGATCACCCGGCAGATCGGATACGTGCTTTCGCGATCCGCCTTCAGTGAGTTCAAACGCCGCGTTGACTACTCGGAGTTCGGCGGTGCTCCGCTGCTGGGCGTCAAGGGTGTGTGCATTATCTGCCATGGCCGATCCAATGCAAACGCGATCAAGAACGCGATTCGCATAGCCGCCGAGTTCGCGGCTGGCAACGTGAACGGCCGGATCGAAGAAGGTCTGGTCGGTCTCGCCACGGCTCAGACCGTCTGAGACGCGGGTCCGGACTCCGACTGCGATCTCACGAACGCGTAGAATGCAATCGCGATCAGGTAAACAATCTGAGCCACGAGGTAGCCCGTATGCCACGAGCCGAAGTCTGCAGGCACAGGCAAGCGGGAACTCGTGTTGATGAACAAGATGCACGCGATCGCGGACACCAGCCCAAGCCGAAGCAGCAGAAATGCCAGCGCGGCGAAGATCAGCACATAGACAGGCGCGTCGAGCCATATGTTGCTGGAGTTCTGTAAACCGCGTTCCTGGGCGGCCAGGATCAGCGAAGCAATCAGAGCAGCAAGCCAGTCATAGCGCACCAGTGCGCGGACGCCGCTAAGCACGAAGAAGATCACTGAGCCAACCAGTACTGCTGAAGAGAGCAACGAGACGAACTCGGCAGCAAGGAAACCCGTACCCTGGATCAGCTTAAGATCCTGGGCAGCGGGCGCGAGGCCTTCGCTCGCACGCATGTACACTCGCCAATGGAAGACATAGCTGATGACGACGCCTATCGCTGCGCCGATCAGCACATGTGAACCGACGCGAGCATCACGTACGTTGCCGGCCAGCAGCCGACTCCACGTGATCAGGGTATGCGGCCATCGGGCGCGGACCAGCGGTTCCAGCGCCAGATAAAGCGTGGCCATCAGCAGACTGGCGCCGATCGCCCAGAACACTTCCTGAAAGAGGAAGTTCCACATGGCCTCATGCGGCATCCAGTGCTGGCGCAGGGTCCACCCGGCCATGAATAACGTGAACATAGCGAAAGCGACACGCACTGCGCCACGCCGGTCTCCGCGACCCGCCTTGAAATTACGCCAGGCGACGAAGACGGCGCAGAACAGGCCGGTCGCAAGCACCAGCATCGTAAAGAGTCCGAACGCGCGCTGCCACCCAGCGACATCCCGGGAGGCGGACACTTCGGACGTGTCCGTCCACGGGTAACGGATGTGGAAGCCGGTAAGCCGGCCCTGAAAGCTCGCCAGTTCGACGGTGAGAGGGACGTCGGGAAGACCGGGATGC
This sequence comes from Bryobacteraceae bacterium, assembly GCA_035633775.1. GTDB lineage: Bacteria > Acidobacteriota > Terriglobia > Bryobacterales > Bryobacteraceae > JAWXCM01. Next base: position 2,963 of record DASQEG010000817.1, on the reverse strand, counting down.
ACACCCTCCCAAGCCTGTCGCGCGTCAAAGGCTTGCAAAGGAACATGCCTGGGCGCGGCAGGTTTAAATTTCTCATGGTCCAGTCCAGCGAAACGGAACGCCTGCGCGATATCCAGTTCCGCCGGCTTTTGCTGTGATGCCATCCAGCGAGGTACGACGGCGTCAAAGCTGCGCAGCCTGCCGGCAGAATCCACCTGCACACGAACCATGCCCGGCTCGGTAAATGCCGGCCGGTCATCCGTGATGTAGCCATCCGGGGGTGCAATGAGGTACTGCGGGCTTTGCAGGTATCTGTAGCGGTACGGCAGCTCCGCGGAGAGCAGTCTGACCCAGTCCTTAGGGCCGGGCTTCTTCTCGAAGTGGCGCAAGGCCGCGTACTCGACGTACAGCTGGCCGTGCCAGTCCTGTGGCTTGTTTGTGTAGCCGAACGCAGAAGCAATCTCGCGGGCCCTCGCCGAGAGGACAGCGGGAGGATGCTCCAGTTCCTGTGTGCTGAGCAGGTACGTCCCCTGCCGGGCAAAAGGCATCGCGATGATCCCCACCGTAACAAGAGCCAGCATCGGCAGAGCATAGCGGAGTGCGATGCCCTGAGTCTTGCCCGAGGATGCCACCAGCTCCGGGCTCGGCATCTCGCCGGCAGCGAGCGCAGCGGCGAGTGGATCTCCGCCGGGCAGAGCCGCGGCCACTGCGAGCGCTGATGCAGGGCGCTGCAGCGGATCCGCCTGCAGACAGCGAAGCACTACCTTCTCGACCGCAGGATCAGCGTCGGACGCCAGCGTCGTCATGCTCGGCGGACGCGTTGCTTCCTGCCTTTCAATGAGTTCGGGAATACTCTCTGCTTCCCATGCGCGCCTTCCGGTAAACAGCTCGTAGATGATGAGGCCGATCGCGTAAATATCGCTGCGCTGCGTAACATTTTCGCCACGCAGCTGCTCGGGGGCCATGTAGGCCGGTGTGCCATTCCTTGCTTCCGAACCCCGAAGCTCTTCAGCGACTGCCGCGAGGCCGAAGTCCATGATGACGACCTCGCCACGCCTGTTCAGCATGATGTTGTGCGGCTTCAGGTCGCGGTGCAGGATAGCGCGGTCATGTGCGGCAGCAACGCCGGCGCAGAGCTTGCGTGCAATCTCCAGAGCCTTGTCCGCCGGCAGGCGGCCGATGCGGGCCAGCAGCGATGCCAGGTCCTCTCCATCCACGTACTCCATCGAGATGAAGGGAATGCCGTCAGCCTCCCCGATGTCATACACCCGGCACACGTTGGCATGCGACACCTGGCGCGCTACTCGCACCTCGTTGTGGAACCGCTCGAGGAGGCGCTCATTGCCGGCCGCACTCTCAGGCAGAAACTTCAGCGCCACTGATTGAGCAAGGGTGAGATCGGTTGCCCGGTAGACCTCGCCCATTCCACCGCGGCCCAGCAGGCTTGTAATGCGATAGCGTCCGGCAATCAGCGTTCCCGGAACGAATCGACCTTCATCGACGGATGTTGCTGTGTGGATGATCCGGCGAATGCCACCGGATATGTGGGAAGGAGCGGAAACGGGAACGGGACTTACACTCGCCGCAGCTGCCATCGCGACCGTAGCCAGAGCAGCACCGCAAGCCGCACATGCGGGTGCATCGTCTCTGGTCTGCGAGTGACACGAGGGGCAGATCACTGCGCCATTTTATCCGCCCCTCGTACGGTCGTCTACTTCTTCGTCGTGCCCTGTTTCGCGACGGCATCCATCGCGGCCTGAATCTCAGCCTGGTCACCGAGGTAATAGTGCTTCAAAGGCTTCAGGCTTTCATCGAACTCATACACCAGCGGCACTCCCGTGGGGATATTGAGCTCCATAATCTCTGCCTCGCTCATGTTGTCGAGATACTTCACGAGTGCGCGCAAACTATTGCCGTGAGCAGCGATGATAACGCGTTTGCCCCCAGTGATATCGGGAACGATTCGTTCGTTCCAGTACGGCAGGACACGCTCGACTGTGTCCTTCAGGCACTCCGTCAGCGGCAGTTCGTTCTCCGGTACGCGCCTGTAGCGCGGGTCGTTCGCCGGAAATCGCTCATCGTCGGGAGTGAGTGCCGGGGGAGGCGTGTCATAGGAGCGGCGCCAAATCTTCACCTGCTCGTCGCCGAACTTAGCCGCCGTCTCCGCCTTGTTCAGGCCCTGCAGGGCACCGTAGTGGCGCTCGTTCAAGCGCCAGGTGTGATGCACAGGGATCCACATCAGGTCGAGGCCATCCAGAATTGTCCACAGCGTTCGAATCGCGCGCTTCAGCGTAGAGGTGTGCGCTACGTCGAACGTGTACCCTTCCTGCTTCAACACCGCCGCGCCCTTTGCCGCTTCGGTACGTCCCTTGTCGGAGAGATCAACGTCGGTCCAGCCGGTGAAGCGGTTCTCAGCGTTCCAAACGCTCTCACCGTGCCGCACCATCACGAGTTTCGCGAATGCCATGAGAAGACCTCCTACTGCCTGAATGCCTTGCGGCCGGCGTACTTGGCTGACGCACCGAGTTCTTCCTCGATGCGCAGCAACTGGTTGTACTTGCAGATCCGATCAGTCCGGCTCGCCGACCCGGTTTTGATCTGACCGGCGTTGGTGGCTACGGCAAGATCGGCAATGAAGCTGTCTTCAGTCTCGCCGGACCGGTGCGATGAGATGCAGGTGTAACCCGCTTTGTACGCCGTCTGCATGGCATCGAGCGTCTCCGTCAGAGACCCGATCTGGTTCACTTTAACCAGGATCGAGTTGGCAACACCGCGTTCGATGCCCATGAGCAGGCGCTGCGTGTTGGTTACAAACAGATCGTCTCCCACCAACTGGCACTTGCTTCCGACAGCGTCGGTCAAAGCCTTCCATCCGTCCCAATCATCCTCGGCCATGCCGTCTTCTATCGACACAATCGGATACTTGCTGATCCAGTTGGACCAGAACTCGACCATCTGCTCGGAGGTGCGCTCGCTCTTGTCGC
>DASQEG010000816.1:0-4330 GCA_035633775.1 Bryobacteraceae bacterium | reverse complement strand
CCGATGGACGCGTTTACACGTTCGGAGCCGAAGGCGTGCTTCACGCCCTGGATTTGACCACAGGCAAGAAGCTGTGGCGTGTGGACACTCATACAAAGTTCAACGTGCAGAAGCAGTTCTTCGGCGCGGCTGCTTCGCCGCTCGTGCGAGATGCCGTATATATCAACATCGGCGGCTCAGCGGGTGTTGCCGCATTCGACAAAGCCTCGGGGAATGTTCTTTGGACGGCCACGAAAGACGAAGCCGGCTACTCATCTCCGATTGAGGCAACCATCGCCGGCAAACGCCTTATCCTGTGTTTCACGCGTGCGGGGCTCGTCGGCATTGAGCCTGCCGGAAAGGTTCACTTCCAATTCCCCTGGCGGTCGAGATCGCAAGCGTCGGTGAACGCGACGCTGCCCGTGATTGCTGGACATCTTGTCTTTCTCTCGGCGAGCTACAACACGGGCGCGACTCTGCTGGACCTTAGCGCTGCGCAACCGCGCCAACTATGGTCATCCGATGAAGCGCTGTCCAATCACTACGCCTCCAGCGTGCTCAGAGATGGCCACCTCTACGGTTTTCACGGTCGGCAGGAACACGGGCAAAGCCTGCGCTGCATTGAGGTCAGGAGCGGTAAGGTGCGGTGGAGTGTTGACGATCTGGGCGCAGGAACGGTCGCGGTGCTGGGAGACCGTCTGCTGGTAGTACGAGAGAACGGGGAAGCAGTCGTCGCGCCTGCCACGCCAGAGGCCTTTCGGCCGGAGTCCAAGGCGCAATTGTTGCCCGGAGTCGTACGGAGCTACCCGGCAGTCTCGAACGGGCGACTGTTTGTACGTAACCAAAGAACCCTGGCGGCATACTCGGTTCCAGAGGTCAAATGACACGGCTGCTGCTGATATGCCTCCTGTGTTTCCCTGCTATTCCGCAGGATGTTCGCGGGACCCTGGAGCGAGCCGTGACAGACTTTAAGGCCGGTCGCATCGATGCCTCGGTACACGGGTTCGATCAGGTCGTAAAGCTTCAGCCGCAAGCCGCTCCTCATCTCTGGCAGCGTGGAATCGCGCAGTACTATGCCGGGCATTACAAGGAATGCCGCGCGCAGTTCGAGTCTCATCGCGCTGTAAACCCAGCCGATGTTGAGAACGCCGCGTGGCACTTCCTGTGCGTGGCCCGGCAGTCATCCGCTGCCGAAGCCAAAAAGGGTTTGCTGCCTGTTGGGGATGACTCCCGGACACCGATGCGGGAGATCTACGCCATGTTTCGCGGTGAGCTTTCCCCGGATGCAGTGGAGAAAGCCGCGGGTTCAGATGCGACAGCGCTCTTCTATGCGCATCTGTATATCGGGCTTTACAACGAAGCGCTTGGCCGACCTGAGCAGTCGATGAAACAGATCCGGCTCGCGGCGCAGCCGAAGTACGCCGAGCGTGGCGGGTACATGCATGATGTCGCGCTGGTGCATCTTCGAGTTCGAGCACAGCCTCCTGCGCAACGTCATTCGGGTCAAGCCGCCCACAGGCTCTCAGCAAATCCCCACGAATGATCCACCCAGTTCTGGGCGATCGTAAAGCCGCACGTGCCTGCCAGACGATCGAGGTCGGCGATCGTGTACTTGTGTGAAGACTCGGTCCAGACGGACTCGCCTTCGTTGAAATGAACCGACCAGCAGTCTGCGCCCGGTATGTCGACTGTATGTTGCGCTGTCGCGACCAGGTGCATTTCGACCCTGGAGGCGGATGCGACCCAACGTGCCTCGTGCCGAAACCTGCGAAGATCGAAGTCGCCGCCCAGTTCCCGGTTGATCCTTCCGAGCACGTTGCGGTTGAAAGCTGCCGTTATGCCCGTTGGGTCGTCATAGGCAAGGACAAGCCGCTCAGGGGCCTTCAACAGGTCCGCACCGAGCAGCAGATGGTCGCCTTGGCGGAGAGTCTGTCGTACACTGCGCAGCAGCGCGATTGACCCGTCGCCGTCGAAGTTGCCTATCGTGCTTCCAAGAAACAGAACCAGCACCGGTCTGTCGCCGACGCGGCCGCGCAGCGCCTGCCTGAGTCCGTCCAGAAACTCGCCTTGTGTAGGCACGACTCTAGCGATGTCGGCCAATGAACTTACACAGTCCTCGAGTGCCCTCGCTGAAACATCCACCGGAAAGTAAGTGACATTGCCTGGGATGGCTTGCAGCAGTGCACCCGTTTTACGGCCAGTGCCACTTCCCAATTCGATGACATGGCCTGGGGCACCCGCGGCTTGGGCGATTGCTGCAGCGTGCGTGCCTATCAAGTGCTGATCTGCCCGAGTGACGCCGTACTCCGGCAACAGCGTAATCGCCTCAAAAAGCGCGCTCCCAAGGGAGTCGTAGAGGTATTTCGGTGGCAGCGTCTTCCGGGGCCGAAGCAGTCCGTCGCGCACGTCGAACGCAAACTGGCTTTCAGTCTCGAACGAGGCGGAACGTGCCGTAGACATAGGGATACTCGTGTCGGAACCAGTTGCGAAATGATGGACGGAGTAACTGCTTTGCAGTTCGCGGCGAACCGCCTTTCAAGACGTAATGCTCACCGTCGAAGAATGGCTCTGAATAGCCGGGATAGTGGGCGAATGGCCGAAAACCTGGAAAGGGAGCGAAGCGCGTTGAGGTCCACTCCCATCCGTTGCCGATCAGCTGCAGCCCTTGATCGGCATTGACGGGCACCGGATCCCAACGCAGGAAACCGACGTTCATCGAGGTGACGTCCTCACGGACATCGGATGCCGCACGGTGGAACTGTGGTTCAGTAATGAGCGCCGCTCCTTTCCATCGCGCGTACGCCGTCGCTTCAGCATGCGTTACATAGACAGGACTTCCATGATCCAGAGGAGTGTAATCGAACATGCCTCGCCAGTACCACTTGCCCCAGCGGAGCGCCCAGAAGTGCGGAGCCGTTGCGCCTTCACGAACGAAGTGCAGGTACTCGCCATTTGTAACCTTGTACCTCGCCATGCGAAACGCTGAAACCTCGACCTTGTGCTGGTCGAATTCGTTGTCCCAGCCGAACTTTCCATGCTCCTGACCGATGACCGCCGTCCCTCCGGGCAGCTCGACTAGTTCCTGCCCGGGCGCTGGACACCGCACCGGTTCGTCTACCCGGCCGTGCTTGAAGGCGTGAGGCAGCTCATGCAACAAGTAAGCAAACGTCTCCGCATGCATGAGCCGATGCTCGAGAACTGTTTCGAAGATTTCGTTCGGAGCACGCGTTACGGCATCGTACACGTATTCACGAATGCGTTGCACGTACGCGAGCACTTCATCGACTCGCGGCCAGTCGTGTGCCTGGTCCTGAGGAGCCTTCCCGGGCTCCGGATCGATGCCGGCCTCGAAGAGCTTGTCGAAAGTCGGGTGAAATGAACGCATCCCGAGACTGGCTCGGCATAGCTGATTCCAGTCGAAGGCGTCGAAGTGGCCCAGGTAGAATATCAATCGGTGCCGCTCCGGGATCGGGCGCTCGTAGATGGCCCCGTCCGCAAGCAGCTGGAAGAGCTTGTCTGTCTCGGCCTGTGCCTGGCGCAACCGCGTCTGTCTGCTCGTCAACCGCGTCCCTTCAGGCCGTCAGCCTCGGAGGGCCGACCGCGCTCATATGGTACACGCGACGGCGAGTTCAGACATTTATAGGGAAGCGGACGGCGATGTCGGCACCCGGTCCACTGCCGACCGTCACCGTGCCCTGCAACTGGCGCGACAGCAGATGTACGAGGCGAAAGCCGAGCGATGTTGCGGTAGAAAAGTCGGTTCCGGACGGGAGCCCCGGGCCCTGATCACGCACCTGAAGCTCGGCCCATACGTCATCGCCGGTCTCGCCTGGTTCCGACTGAAAAGTCTCCCTCAGATAGTGCAAACTGACGAACAGGCGCTCTGCACGTTCCCCGACCCCGTACTTCAGACTGTTCGAGATGAGTTCGTTCGCAATGAGTCCAAGCGGAACTGCCTGATCAATCGGAAGCACCATGTCACGCGCGTCCATCTGAATGTCCGGGCGCGGGGAGTTCGTTGCCTGCAGTTGGGCCAGCTCGTGCGTCAGGTTCACCAGGTATGATGCAAACTCAACCTCGCGAAAGTCATCGGACGCGTAAAGGCGCTCGTGCACATGCGCGATCGCACGCACGCGTGCCTCGGCCGCTTCAAAAGCTGCGAGGGATTCTGCTGCCGTCATGTTCGCCGCCTGAAGGCTCAGGAGGCTGATGATGAGCTGGAGGTTGTTTTTGACGCGGTGGTGAATCTCACGCACGAGTGTCCCCATTTGATCGGAGACACGTTCCAGCATCTCAGCCTGTTCTTTTTGCGTCGTTACGTCACGCACAATCTTGCCGAAGCCAACCAGAC
>DASQEG010000815.1:0-7258 GCA_035633775.1 Bryobacteraceae bacterium | reverse complement strand
CTCCGTCGCAAGCTCGTTCTGCCTTGCCGTGCGCTCGGCGTCAGGAAGTCGCAGCGCCGCCTGTACCTCCGCAGGCAGCGCGCTAAGCTTGCGTGCCCGTACCTGCTGCTGGCATCTGTCCTGTGCGGCTCGAATGCCCTCCCCGATCTCGCGCAGCTTCCACTCGCGAACGCTTTCGCCGACTTCGAAGCCGAGTGAACTTAGCCGGTTCAGCGGCACTCTGGTCTTCACCGCGGGAGCAAAGACTGCACGGATCTTGTAATAGTCTTCCTGCGAGATCGGATCGAATTTGTGATCGTGACAACGCGCGCACCCGGCAGTCAGTCCGAGGAAAACAGCCGATGTCGTGTCGGCGTAGTCGGTCAGAACTTCTTCCCGGTTGATGTCAGCCTGGTCGGGGAACAGGTCACGGTTCGGTCCTACACAATACAGGCCGGTTCCGGTCCGAGCTACCGGATCTTCCGGAAACAACTCATCGGCGGCAATCTGCTCCTGAATGAAAAGGTTGTAGGGCTTGTCGTTGTTGAAGGCGTCGATGACCCAATCGCGATATCTCCACGCGTCGTGGATATAGCTGTCGAGCTCGAACCCGGCAGTGTCTGCATAGCGAACGAGGTCAAGCCAGTGCCGGCCCCACTTCTCGCCGTAATGGGGTGAAGCAAGCAGCTTGTCGATCAGCTTCTCCCATGCGTTCGGAGATGGGTCTTCAGTGAACTCGCGAATCTGAGCGACCGTGGGCGGCAGTCCCCAAAGATCCATATAAGCTCGGCGTGCGAGCACTGCAGAACCGGCACGCGGCGACGGCTGCAGGGACTCGGCGTTTAGTCGCTGCACGATGAACTGATCGACAGAGTTTCGGACGGCCGGCCCGGAAATGGCCGGCACCGCGGCTCTGGTTGCCTTCTGGAATGCCCACCACGTCGAAGTCTGAACTTTCGCCGCGGTAGCCGCATCCGGCCACTGAGCGCCGGCGTCAATCCATTGCCGCAGTATCTCGACCTCGCCGGCTTGGAGCGGCTTCGCAGGAGGCATGGCAAGCTTCCCTTTGCGCTCCACTGCTTCCATCAGTCGACTTGCGGCCGCTTTACCGGCAACAATGCTGGGGCCTCGAGCTCCGCCGCGGAGAGCTGCGTCGCGAGTGCTCAGGTCCAGGCCCGACATCGACAGTGCCTTCGAGTGGCATTGAAGGCAGCTGGTATTCAGCACTTCGATCGCCCTGGTCGGTTCGCCCTGCACCCTGGAGGCCGTGAGTGTGAGGATCGTGAAAGTGAATGCAGACTGTACCAGGGCTGGGAAGCGTTCGGACATAGGACGAGGTTGCACGGCGTGGCCGTTGCCGGCCGGAAACTGGTCTGATGAGTATATCACCGGTGTTCCCAAACGCCGGAGCTTGCGTGAGTTGTTAAAGCAAAGTGACGGTGGTATGATCACCACACCACAGAATGCCTGCGCCCCCGAGCGGTCGTCCTGGTGTCGCGTTCTCCCTGGCACTGCTGGCCACGGTATGCGTAGCCCTCGTCTTCCCAGACCTGTTCCTCAACTGGGGCTCATTTGATTCCCGAAGAGCCATTGCGCCTTTGTTGCAGTTCATCATGTTCACGATGGGCACACGCGTAAGCCTGCCGGACCTGCGGGAGGTGCTTTCAGCGCCAACAACCGTAGCTTTGGGCCTCGCCCTGCAATACGCCATCATTCCGCTTACGGGCGCTGCACTCGCGGCAGCTTTCATCCTGTCTCCTGAGTCGACCGCGGGTGTGATTCTGACGGGTTCCGTTTGCGCGGGTAACTCGTCGAATGTGATGACCTGGTTTGCCGGCGGAAATCTGGCGTTGTCGATGACGATGACGACGTTTTCGACACTGCTGGCACCACTGGCCACTCCCTTCGTGATGCAGTTGCTGGCGGGACAAGCAGTGCCGGTCGACTTCTTCGGCCTGTCGATGTCGATCGTGCGAATCGTCTTTATTCCGGTTTTGCTGGGGCTGGCGTGTGAGCGTTTTCTGCGGGGCAGCAACGCGCTGAACGATCGCTGGATTCCCCGGCTCGTGATTGCGGCAACGTGTCTCGTGAATGCGATTATCACGGCCAACTCCCGGCAGGCGCTGCTTGCAACCGGACTGCTGCTGGTGGCGGTTGCCGTTCTGCATAACTTCGCGGGTTACGTGCTCGGATACTCCGCTGCTCGTGCCTGCCGGCTCGATGCGCGTGACGCGTCTACGATGGCTATGCAGGTCGGAATCCGCAATGCGGGTCTGGCGGCGGGGCTTGCGACCGATGTCCTCAGGAGCGCCGAGGCTGCAGTGCCTACGGTCTTGTTCGGGACGGTGCAGAACGCTTCAGGCGCGTTATTCGCCACCTATCTTCGGAAGCGAAACCACGTTGGAGAGGATACATGATGAGAACTGTAATTGTGCCGCTTGCGGCTCTGTGCCTCGCGGGCTGCTCCAGCCGCCCGTCGGTGGACGCCAGTTCAGCGGCGGAGACATCAGCATCACCGAAAGCCATACAGGCGCAGCTCCTCGGTAGCGACAAGAGCTGGGGCAACACAGAAGGTCCGGCTGTCGATTCGAAAGGCACTCTGTACTTCACCTCCCGCGGCACATGGAAGGGCATCGTATCCTGGAACCCTCAACAGGGCTTCCAGCAGTATCTGGCGGTGGCAACAGGCGCCGGGCCCGGAGGTCTGTGGATTGACAATGTCGACAACATCTACGTTACGGCGACAGATGAGCGGCAGATTCTGAAGGTCAGCCCGGAGAAGAAAGTGACGGTAATTGCGAAGAGCTTCGAAGCGAACGCAAAGGTGGCGAAGGGACCGAACGATCTCGTTGTTGCCAGAGATGGGACCGTCTACTTCACCGACCCTAATGGCTACGATGGGTCAGCTCCAAACGGAACGGTGTACGTGATCAAAGGCGGGAAGACCTCCGTGTTCAGTTCCGAGATCACAGGGCCAAATGGCGTTGTCCTCAGTGCCGACGAGAAGACGCTGTACGTGTCTCACAACGTCAATGCGGACACTTCCAAGATTGTCAAATGGTCGTTGAACGGGGACGGAACGCACGGACCCATGTCCGAACTCACAACGGTGAAGCCATGCGTTGCGGACGGCATGGCCGTGGACAAGGAAGGCGCGATGTGGCTGACCTGCTACTCTCATGGCACAGCGTACCGGGTTAGCCGCGATGGCAAAGTGCTCTCCACGATCACCACGGAGCAGAAGGCATTGACGAATGCCGTATTCGGCCGGGCCGGCAACGAGACCACACTCTATCTCACAAGTTCTGACATGTCACGCGTCGTCGGCTATGTCTATCAGGCGAAGGTAAGCGTACCCGGCCTGAGATAACGAATCGCGGAGTTTTCAACGTTATGAGAATGCATCTCACAGCACTGTTGCTTTCGGCCGCAGCCATAATGTCAGCGCAGAGTTCGCGTCAGCTGCCGCAGTTGAAGGTTGCGCCCGGGGGCAGATATCTTGTCACGGGGGACGGCAAGCCCTTCTTCTATCTGGGCGACACCGCGTGGGAGTTGTTCCACCGGCTCAATCGGGAAGAAGCGACTCGATACCTCGAGAATCGTGCGAAGAAGGGATATACCGTCATTCAGGCGGTTGCTCTCGCCGAACTCGAGGGGCTCAACGATCCAAATCCGTATGGTCACAGACCACTGGTCAACAACGATCCACTGAAGCCGGACGTAAAGGACGGGGCCGATAACGATTACTGGGATCATGTTGATTTCATCGTCCGCAAGGCGAACTCGCTGGGACTCTACATCGGGTTCCTGCCAACCTGGGGCGACAAGTGGAACGGGCGAGGAAAATTGCCCGAAGTGTTCACACCCGAGAATGCTCAGGGTTACGGCGAGTGGATTGGGAAGCGCTACGGCGCGTCGGGCGTTATATGGGTGCTCGGGGGCGACAGACCGGTGGAGAGCGATCGTCATCGTGCGATCATTCGGGCCATGGCCGCGGGGCTGAAAAACGGCGACAGCGGCAGGAATCTGATCACGTACCATCCGCCAGGTGGCGCAGGTTCGGCTGATCACTTCCACAGCGATGACTGGTTGTCATTCAATATGCGCCAGAACGGACACGCCGTCGACTTCACAGGCCGTTACGACAAGACTCTGTTCGATTACAAGCGCACGCCCGTTAAGCCGGTGATGGACGCAGAGCCCGTGTATGAGGACCATCCGGTCGCTTTCCGCCCTGATGAACAGGGACACTCCATCGCAGTGGACGTTCGCAGGCCGCTCTACTGGGATTTGTTTTCAGGAGCCTTCGGCCACACCTACGGCCATCATTCGGTGTGGCAAATGTATTCCGAGAAGAGGAAGCCGATCAATCGCCCCTTAATGAGCTGGGATCAGGCGATCGACCAGCCCGGGGCAGGGCAGATGCAATACGGGCGCCGGCTGATGGAGTCTCGTCCATTCCTGACCAGAGTGCCGGATGACGAGGTCATCGTGCCTTCCACCGTCACATCATCTGTACCGGGAGCAGGGCGTTACCGGTACGTTGCGACGCGTGACGAAAGTGGATCGTACGCGATGGTCTACGCACCCGTTGGTAGGAAGTTCTCCGTCCGGATGGACAAGGTAACCGGACCGAAAGTGATCGGCTGGTGGTTCAATCCTCGAAACGGGTCAGCAACCCGGATCGGCACCTTCGAAAACAGCGGAACACGTGAGTTCACTCCTCCCGATGCCGGAGAGATGCTGGACTGGGTTCTCGTGCTCGACTCTGCTGACAAGAAGTTCCCGCCGCCGGGCCAGGTGAAGTAACGAAGGTAACGCGGGCGGACAGCCTCCGCCCGCTTAGACTACCTGGCTTCTTCAACGACTTCGATGTACTTGCCGGCCGGAACGTTCTTGAGCGTGGTCACACGTCCGCTGGGCCAACGGATCTCGACCAGATCGGCAGATTCGCTTGCGCCCAGTCCGAGTATCTCCCGCGGATCGTGTGACGAAAGATAGCTTCCGCCAGCCGTCTTGAGCCGCTGGTGCTTCTTGCCGCGGGCCTGCCAGATAATCAGCGCACCCGTTCCGGCGGCATCGCTTTGCGTTCCTCGCAGCTTGAGACCCACCCAGTGATTTCGGTTTCCGCCCTGGTTCCGCAACAGCACCGGTTCTTCATTGTTGTTTGAGATTAGGACGTCCAAATCACCGTCGTCATCGAAGTCCCCGGTGGCCAGACCCCTTGAAGGCATTCGCTCGCGGAACACTGAGCCACTCGTCTGGCTGACATCCGTGAACTTTCCCCCGTCGTTCATGAACAGCAGCAGCGGCTCCTTGTACGTGACCAGCGGCTTCACCGAATCGATCATGTCATCGGGGTGTCCATTGGCAAGGATCAGGTCCTGGTCACCATCATTGTCGTAATCGAAGAACCGAAGACCCCATCCGCTGAGAAGACGCGTGGCATTCCGGATCTCCGAAGAGTGATCGGAGAAGTCTTCGCTTCCGTTGTTCCGATAGAGGCTGAACATCTCCTGATCGATGTTCGCGACGAACAAGTCCTGCAGCCCATCACCGTCGACATCTGCCGCATCGACGCCCATGCCCGACCTCGGCATGCCGGCCTCGTTATAGGCGACACCTGCGACCAGTCCCACTTCTTCGAACTGACCCTTCCCCCTGTTCACGAAGAGAAAATTTGCGACGGTGTCGTTTGCGACGAACAGGTCGAGCCGACCGTCGTTGTTGATGTCCGTAGCTACGGCTCCGAACGATTTCCCCTGAACGGACGCGACTCCGGATGTCTTGCTGACGTCAGTGAACGTGCCGTCTTTGTTGTTGCGGAACAACACGCTCGGACTCGGTTTGAAGATTCGCGGAATGCAGTAGTGCTGAGTCTTTCGCTCGGGATCGCCGCAGACCCGGTTCTCAGCAGGGTCATATTCGACGAAGCTGGAGACGAACAGGTCAGCGTATCCATCACCGTCCGCATCGAACCATACGGAGTGGGTGAACCAGCCGTTCAAGGCTACTCCCGCCTTGGCACCAACCTCACTGAACGTGCCGTCACCATTATTTCGGTAGAGCAGATTGCGTCCATAGGCGGTGACGTACATGTCCTGCCAGCCGTCTTTGTCGTAATCCCCGACTGCAACGCCCATTCCGAATTGCCCACCTGCTACGCCTGCTTTCTCCGTCACGTCGGAGAAAGTTCCGTCCCCGTTGTTCCGGTAGAGTGCGTTTTTCACGGGTGCCGTCGGCTTGTAGAAAGTCGACGCGCCGCCGTTGACCAGGAAGACGTCAAGTCGACCGTCGTTATCGTAATCGAGGAAAGCGCAGCCCGCTCCAACGGTCTCCGGCAGGTGCTTGGCTGCGGACAGTCCTGCATCATGTTTCCAGCGAATGCCTGTCTTTGCAAGGGCGACACGCTCGAACTGCACCGCCGGCGGACGCGATTCTCCTGCCGCGGTCACCAACCCGGCGGGCAATGCAAGCAACAGAGCAAGAGAGGGGACCCGGTTCACTGGGTTACCTCGGCACCGGCGTGGGCAGGTTCGGCCGTTGATGTCTGTCCTGAGTACACGGCCGTGCCCTGTAGATTTCGCTTCTGTTCTTCGTCCGTAAGTCGCCGTATCGTTGCCTGAACGCGGCGGGACTCCTCGGTTCGCTTTAGCCTCGCGTAAGTTCTGGCCAGCAACACATGTGCAGGGATGAACCCCGGCCGACCTTCCACGACCTGTTCGAGAGCTTCGGCGGCCAGCTGATGTTGACCTTCAGCCGATCGTACCTGCGCAAGCAGATACATCAGCCCGGGATCGCCGGGACGCACTTCACGTGCCTTGTCCAGGAGCGCCCGCGCGTCGGCGTACTTCTTATCCTGGAGGTAAAGCAGCCCGAGATTGGCGTTGGCGGCGTAGTCACCAGGATTCTGATCCAGTTCGGCGTTGAACTGAGCAGCAGCCCGGGAGTGCTCCCCCAGCATCATGAAAGCGAGTCCCAGCTGTGAGTGTGCGGTGGGCAGACCAGGACGCCTCGCCAGACTCTCGCTGAACGCCTGAGCCGCCCCTTTATAGTCGCCTCTCGCGTGGAGGAGCGCACCGCGCACGAGCTGCTGCTGCGGGGAGTTCGGAAGTTGAGCGCGTGACAGCAGCGCCTCGGCTTTGGCGATCTCCCTGCTGCTTACATAAGCACTTGCAAGCGTGAGCGTGGCATCAGGATTGGCAGGATTTGCCTCGAGAGCGTGTTCCAGCGCCCCAATGCCCGCCGCGATCTCGCCGCGTTTCAGGTGAATGAGTCC
>DASQEG010000814.1:0-5338 GCA_035633775.1 Bryobacteraceae bacterium | reverse complement strand
CTGCACCCGTGCGCTGGAAGATTAGCTGTGCAAACTGCCTCGCATACGCCGCACCACGCATCGTGTACTCGGGCACAGAGTAAGAGATCACCGGGCGCATGTTGCCCATCTGATCCTTGTAGGCAGGATCCACGCTGACACGGTTGCTCGGGTTTGGCAGGACTTCAATCATGAAGGCGAGCAGGAGCTGCCGGCTGATCTTATTGGCGAGTGAGTGTCGGAGTGCGCGGCCGAACTTATTCTGGTTGTCAATGAAATCATCCACGTCGGAGTAAGGCGAGCCAACCGCCCAGCCCCACCCGTCGTTGTGGATATCCATGCTGAAAGCAGCTTGTTTGTTGCGGAACTTGCCACCGCGCAGATCGCAAATTCCAGCCGTACAGTTGGTGCCGCGCATCGTGCCGCAGATCTCCGGCATCAGAGCCCAGCTCAACAGGTACGCGTGGTCCATGAGATTGCGACCCATGAGGCCACTCGAGCTCTGCAGTCCCGATGCGAGCATCAGGCGTGGGTTCTCGATGGCGTTCGCACTCAGGACGAAGATCTTTCCTCGGGCGATGCTGGTGGTGTACTCGGTCGAGGAAGCACTCTTATAGGTCTTGAACTCAACGTGTGTCACACGTCCATCGGCACCGGTGTGAACTTTGGAGGCAACGGACTGCGGCAGCAGATCGACGTTGCCTGTTTGCAAGGCTTTTGCGAGAGTCTTGTTCGCGTTGTATTTGGCCTGAACAGGACAGAGTGGCACGCAATTGTTGTTGCCTTGACACCGACCGCCGAGTTCGAGCTGGCTCGTGTTGACGGCGCCCACCGGAGTGTAGCCTTTCTCGCCGTCGGGTCCCACGTAATCGGGATTGGGAATGCCGTTTCTGCCCTGCGGGAAGGACCGAACTTGTAGTTCGTACTCATCGCCGTCGAGAGTGACACTAGTTCCGTTGATCCCCTTCCCGACCTGCTCGTCGAGGTAAGAGAGCGGCATCTTCCGCATTGGAAAGACGTAGCCCTCCGGGAACTTGAGATCCAGATACGTCTGATCCTCGACATCGGCCGAGACCCCGATCTCGCGCTCGGCGAACTGGTAATAGCGCTCCAGATCGTCGTAGCTGACAGGCCAATCCACGCCCTGCCCGAAGCGCCTGCGCATGTCGAAGTCCTCAGGCAACATGCGGATCGTCTTCGCTTCCCAGTGCATGGTTGTTCCGCCCAACACACGGGTGTAGGTGGTGTCGGTCGAGAAAGGGCCGTTCTGTACCAGGTAACCCGTGGTGGCCGGCACGCCAGGCGTGATTCTGGTTGCGTCGGTGCTCCGGGGCATGGGCGCGTTTGGATTCTTTGCGTACGGACTTTGATTGTCCTTGGCCGCCGTCGCGTAGAACCGTTCCAGGTATTCCTGGTATCCACCCAACGTACGGTCACCACCCGGCCCTGCCTCGAGGATGAGGACACGTTTGCCAGCCTTCCCTAACTCATGGGCGATGATCGCGCCCGATATCCCGGCCCCCACAATCACCGCGTCGTACGTTTCCGTGTTGACCTTCTCCGCGCTGGTTCTTTGGGTGGAACCTGATGGAAATATCATTCAAGCCTCTCTTTGGGGACACTTCCCCTGTCTGCCGGCGCGTTCTCCACGCCGGTGCGGCACTGGTTGAATATCGGCCGGTGCTTCAGTGCCGGTCTAATTTGCTTTTAGATCGTTGATCAGGTGCTCCGCGGTCCTGATTGTGAGGGCCGCGAGCGTCAGCGTTGGATTCGAGGTCCCCATTGTCGGGAAACTGCCTGACCCAGTGACGAACAGATTGCGGTGGTCCCACGAACGCTGGTACGAGTCGACCACTGAATTCGACGCACTCGCGCCCATGGCGTGCGTTCCGGCGAAATGACCCATGCCGTGGTAGTGGAACACCTCATTGCCGTACTGAACCGAGGGGAACCAACTCGCGCCCGGTGAGTCCGAGCAGTCAGTGATTCCGGCATGCTGGAACAGCTTTCTGCTGACATCTCGTGCCGCGGCCATTCCGGCCAGCGTGTATTCGCTGATCTTGTAGTGGACCACGGGCCGCGGATTACCGAGCGGATCCAGGTACTGCGGATCGACCGTCACACGGTTGGCGGGGTCCGGCAACTTCTCCACCGCAAGCGAGAAGCGGACCTGCCGCAGCAGGGAGGGAGCAAGCTGTTCCTTGAGCTTTCGGCCAAACAGCTTCTGATTCGTCACGGCATCGACTACTGCGGAATCAGGCGCTCCGGTAGCGGCGCGCCAACCGTCATTGCCGACATCGAATCGGAATGCCGCGTGCTGACTTCGAAACGCTCCGGCGCGGAACTCCTCCACACCGGAGGTGGACTGTGGCCCGCGGAAAGGATACACCGGCTCCGGCGCCAGGCCCCACGCGTACAGCGCGGGGTGATCCATGAGCGTTGCCCCGACCGTGTCATTGCGGCCCGCAAGACCCGATGCGAGCATCAGTCGTGCATTTTCCACGGCATGGGCAGCGAGCACATACGCACGACCCTTTGCCTGGCAAGTCTCAATGTGGTCGCCGACGTACCGCTTATAAGTGATGCTGTCGACCATGCCCGTGGCTGGGTCGATCTCGATGCGCGAAGCGACAGCCTGTGCGAGAATCTGAAGCCTTGCGGTGTCTGCCTGCGCCAGCGTTTTGTTGGCGTTATACTTGGCGTGCGCCGGACAGATAGGTGTGCAGGACGTGTTCCCCTGACACCGCTGCCCCATGTAAGGCGCAGCCGGCTGACCCTTCATGCGCAGGTCGATGGCGCCTTGCGGGACATAGCTTCCTCGCGGGATCGAGTTGCGCGCAGCCGGGTAACTGCGGATCTTCGGTTCGTAGTCTGAGTTTCCGAGTGTCGTCCGAAAGCCTGAGACCCATTCGCTGAGCTTGTTATCGGCGTAGCTCAACGGAACTCGCTGCATTGGATAGTCATAGCCGGCCGAAAACGATAGACCGTGGTAGTGCTGATCTTTCACATCCGCCGACACGCCAATTTCGTACTCGGCCTTGCAGTAATACGGTTCCAGATCGGTGTAACTCAGCGGCCAGTTGCGTGCAAGGCCGAAGCGCGACTGAAGTTCGAAGTCTTCGGGCAGCATGCGGAGACAGACTCCCAGCCAGTGCAGAGTCGACCCGCCCTGCAGACGCGAGTAGCTGCTGCCGTACAGGTTCGGCCCTTTCTGCACAAAATAGCCGTTGTTATCTCGCAGGTCGGCGGTATCGGCCTGCGGAGCATATTTCGAAGCAGGCCACGCCGACTCCGGACCCTTTGCTGTTGCACCATAGAACGTCTGCAGATGTTCGTTGTAGCCTTCGAGCGTAGCCGCGTTGGCAGGCCCCGCTTCGAGCAAAAGAACATTCAGGCCGGCGCGGGTCAGATGCTTCGCAACGATCGAGCCGGCAACACCTGCACCAACGATGACCACGTCGTGCGACGTCACCGTTGTCACGCTCAGCTCCTTCCCGCCACGGCGGCCCGGCTGCCTGCGTTTGCCCAGGATGCAAATCCCTGCTGCCGGGATCCGGGCGGGTGAGCTCCGATGATCTCCCATTGCAAGCCAGCCTGGTAGGCTGCGGCCGAAACGACTCCGGTCCTTTCCGTCTCCGATGTCCCGTACGCCGCATGCCATTCTGCGGGCAAAGCCATCCAACTGCCGAGGTACCACAGCATGATGATGTTGCGTGCCACAGGTCCAAGGGTGAAGTCGTTGAGCAGGCTTGTGGCAACTGCTTCTGCGTCGCTGCATCCGCTGAATTGATCGGCTGTATTCACGAACGCCTCGCTTATACCTTTCGGAACGGACTGGTCGAGCGTTCGAAGGTAGTCGACGGCGACCCCGGTCCCCAGTAACAGAAACGGGTCAAAGCTGACAAGGTGCTGCGAGACGATTAGAAATTTCTCCAAACGCGTGTTCATCTGTACCTCACCCGTTCACGGTCGTGTTCGCTTTGGCGCGGACCGCGGAGATAAATGCCGCGTAGCTCCAGGTTAAGTTGCGGACGCTCTTTTCGTATCCCGTAACGCCGTCGAACTGCTCACTCAGTTCCAGGTGATCGCTGTGGAAGATCACCGCGTTCAGCATTGAATCGCCTGCCGCGTGGAGTGCGTTAATCGCGTCCTGCACAGTTGCTGAAGGGCTCACACCGATCTGAGCGAAGAAGGGACGAGAGAGCTCGTCTGCTGGCACAGTTCCGGTGGCGCTGATAGCAGAGGCTACCCGGTAATAGAGTTCGGCGAGGTTGCAGGTGCACAGCGCCCAGGGATGGTCACCGGCGATCTGGTCCGCCATGTCTCCGTCGTATGTATCTCCCGGGTAGCGCCCCAGGAGCGGGCCCATCTGGCGCGCGCGATCCGACACGTTGATCGGGTACTGATACGGCGAGTTGTCGTCTGCCCACTGACTTCGCAGCAGTGCCGCCGTTGCGAGAAGCTGGGGGTCCGTGACCACGACTGCGCCGTACAGACTCGCGCTGATGATGTCGATGTTCGGGTCGTAACCCTGTGGGGCGGGCATGATCGACACGTATTTGGCGCCATCCCAGTGGCTCTGAAGGGCCGAGGTCAACTGCGCAATGGCGTTGTCGGTGCCCGCCGGCACAGGAATGCCGATGGTATTGACCTTGATCACCTGGAAGCACAACAGCTGGACTGATCGAGCGAAAAACGAAAACCCCTTGTGCTCTTCCCAAAGGTTGAACGTCTCGTCCTGGTACACGTTCATGAGAATGTCCATGTTCGTGTTGATCACCGACCGCGCGATGCTCTGCACATCGGAATCCAGCAGCGGGAACGCCTTCAGGATTGCAATGTTCTGCAGGGCTGGGCCGTCACTCTGGTCGGTCCAGCCTTGCCTGGGCTGACCATTGATGGTGGACGCGGCACGGATCGGCAGGCCCGCTTTGATCGCGTTCTGCTGGGACAGTTGCGCGAAGGTCACGTAATCGTTCAGCGCTTGAACCGTGGCGCCGGGATAGGAAGCCGATGCAATTTCAATCGCGGTGATGGCAGCGTCTCGTGTCCAATTGAAAACATAATCCTGATCGACACCCGGCGTATTCGCCGGAAACGACGGAGCCGCAATGACGCATCCTGGGACAGAGAAAGTGCCTGGATTCGCCGGGTCCTCAAACGCAAACCCGTCCGTGGCGACATTGCGCAGCATCAGGGCGTACATGTGCTGAGCGAGTCGCGGAAGACTGGTCTGAGTTAGAGCAAGCTGGGGACTTACCACCGGGTTGCCGCGTGCTGGGGCGGGACTGGTTGCTGTTGCTGGCATAGAGATGACCTCCCATTTGTGCGTGTCTGGGAAGTTTTCTCTCACCGGTGC
>DASQEG010000813.1:0-8783 GCA_035633775.1 Bryobacteraceae bacterium | reverse complement strand
AGGCTCGCCGTCAGGCGCTGATCTCAATGCAGGGCGTCGACCGGCGGAAGGAGGAGTGCCGGGACGCTCGCGGCACGCGTTCGCTCGAGGACGTTGGCCGCGATGTGAGATACGCCTGGCGAACCTTCCGGCGCAAACCCGGGTTCGCGTGTACTGCTGTCATAACGGTCGCCTTCGGCGTAGGCATTAATGCGGTCATCTTTTCTGTCGCAAACGCGATCGCTTTCCGGCCTTTGCCGGTGCCCGACCCCGCCAATGTTTTTCGCGTGCACGGTCAGACAGAACACAACCAGACGCGCACATCATTTTCCTATCCTCTGTACGCCGCGATGAGGGACGGTCGGCCGGGCGGGACAGACTTAGCCGCGTATTCGCCCTACATGTCGCCGTCGGTGGCTCAGCCAGGCAGACCCGCCGAAACCATTCGCGCGTTTCTCGTCTCGGAAAACTACTTCGACGTGCTCAGAGCCAGGCCATGTCTGGGCCGGCTACTCAGCGCCGCAGATGCACGCACCCGATCGGTCGTGTTGAGCCACACTTTCTGGAAAACTCATCTGGCAGCCGACGTGAGCGCACCAGGTAAACAGCTGATGGTCAATCGGCAGCCGTACACCATAATTGGGGTCGCCTGCGCCGATTTTGCCGGAGCGGAAATACGTCAGCCCGCTGCATGGCTTCCACTGACGCAACAGGCTGAACTGGAGCAGGGCAAAAGGCGCCTGGACGACCGCGAGGCGCGGTGGCTGTTCGTCATCGGCCGAACGGGGCCCGACTCGCCGGGCCGGGAGGAGGTACGGGCGGCGCTTAGCGGCGTCGCAGCGCGGACTCTGCAAACATCGCAACCGGGTGAAAGCACTCGTCGAGTTCTGTTCAGCACCGCCACCTTTTTTCCCGTATTCGAGGACATGATTCCTTTGGCAGCCCTGCTGCTTGCGCCAACACTGCTGGTCCTGCTGGTTGCCTGTGCAAATTTGGCCAGCGTCACCCTGGCTCGCGGTGCTGCACGGAGCCGCGAAATCGCGATCCGTGCCTCCCTGGGCGCAAGTCGAGGCCGCATTGTGCGTCAACTTCTGACAGAAGCGCTCATCCTGTCTATCGCAGGAGGCCTCGCCGGCGCGATGGCCGCATCATTCCTGCTGGAAGCGGCTTCCGCCGCAATTCACTCCCATGCGCTGTCAGGCCAGTTTGCAGTCCCTGATTTCTCGATAGACGGCCGCATGCTGAGCTTTGCGGTCGCGCTCTCGGCTCTCACCGCAGTTGCTTTCGGACTGCTGCCGGCTCTCGCTGTGACGCGAAAGACTGTCGTGCCTTCGAGGGCGGACGCGTCGGGCACCGGGCATACCGGCAAGTCACGATCGCACCGGCGGCTCATGGCGGCGCAGATCGCCGTCTGCACTGTGCTGCTGCTCGCAGCGGCACTGCTCCTTCGCAGCTTGCAAAGTGCGCTTGCGACGCAGCCGGGGTTCGAGGCCGACCGGGTGGTGGCTCTCCGCGTTCACGCCGACGCGGCCGGCTATGACGTTGAAAGGGAGCGTCTGTTCAAGCAGACATTGTCACAACGCCTGAACGGACTGCCCGGCGTCACCTCCGTCGCACAAGCACAGTGGACGCCCCTGGGTGATCCGGACGAAGCCTCCATCGCGCTGGAAGGGGGCGCGGCCTCGGCTGCCCGCTATAACTGGATCTCGGCGGAGTTCCTGGGAACGCTCGGCATACCTGTGGTCGCCGGCAGGAATGTGAGTGCAGCAGAAGTTGACTCCAACGCTCCCGTCGCGCTGGTGAGCGAGGCAGCGGCCGCCGCGTGGTGGCCTGGGACCTCGCCCCTCGGCAAGAGAGTTCGACTTGGTCAGGGCGGTGGTGGCATATGGCGGGAAGTCGTGGGCGTAGTGAAGGACACCCGCAGTATCTGGTTGTCTCGTACCGATCCAGCTTTTGTCTATCTGCCAGGAACCTCGACCTCAACGTTTCTGATCCGCACGGGAACCGACGTCCACAGCACTCGTCGGGCGGCTGTCGCGCAGGTTGGAGCACTTGATCCCGCTGTAGCAACGGAGGCCTACCCGCTCGGCGCCGTTGTCCAGCAGTGGCGTTTGCTCCCCATGGGCGCGTCGGTTCTTGCCAGTCTGATTGGCGGGCTCGGCCTCGCGCTCGCCGCGGTGGGCCTCTTTGGAACGACCGCTTTCCTTGTCGGGCAGCGGACGCGTGAGATCGGCGTCCGGCGCGCTCTTGGCGGATCGGCCTCAGACATCCTGCGCCTCGTGCTTTTGCAGGGTCTCCGGCCCGTAATCGTGGGCTCGGCGTCCGGTCTGGTTCTATCGCTTCTGCTGGCGCACACTGTCAGCGGCTCGTTCTATGGCATCGAGGCGCTGGATCCGCTTGCGATTACGGCGGTCATTGCAGTGCTTGCATTCGCATCCATGACTGCCATCGCCGCACCGGCGAGGCGCGCAATGCGCGTCGACCCTGCGCAGACGCTTCGCCAGGAATAGGCCCGTACTCCCGAAACGCGGCTGGGGCGTTGGCGTCTACGGGTGAATGGCTGCGCAGCGAATTCTTTTCTTTTGCTCCGTCGTAGCCGTGCGGCTGCAGGCGTGCACAGTCTGCCACACGGATACCGGGAGGCAGGTGCGCGCCGGCATTTTCAGTTCAGATTTCCCTCTCATTTTGTCAGCGATGCTGTTGCCCTTCGTCATCCTGTTAGCGATCATTGCTGTCATTTACTTTGGAGCACCCCTGAGCAAGCCGCTGCGCCGGGTCGGACGTACCGTATGAATCCGCGCCCGCTGATCGCCGCAGGGACGTTGTTGGGCATCGGAATGGGAGGCTTTCTGGACGGAATTGTTTTCCACCAGATTCTGCAGCTTCACAACATGTTGACCGGCATCCGGCCAAAAGTGACGCTGGCCGACGCCGAGATCAATATGTTTTGGGACGGGTTGTTCCATGCGCTCACCTGGCTGATGACCGCTTTCGGAATTATGACGCTGTTCAAGGCAGGCGGGCGGTCTGACGTACCTTGGTCAGGCAAGGCATTGTTCGGTAGCATGCTTATGGGCTGGGGTGGCTTCAACTTCGTGGAAGGGCTGATCGACCACAATATACTCGGCATACACCACGTGGTCGAGAGTGCAGGTCTCTCGATCTTCGATCATTTGTTTCTTGCGTCCGGGGTTCTGCTCGTGCTCGCTGGCTGGACTCAGACGCGAGGGATACTGAGGCGAGGGTGACTTGTAGCGTTTTCACCCTAGTACTCGATAGGAATTCTGGTTCATTGACCCTCGGGTCCGTACATTGTACTCTCGCAATGTCTCGCGCAGCTCCACAAATTCATGATTCTGCCGACTACTTACGCAGTAGCCCTGTTGTTGATGATGCTTTCCATGCTGTGCTGGGGGAGCTGGGCAAATACATTTAAGCTCGCCCGTAACTGGCGATTCGAGCTGTTTTATTTCGACTACGCTTTCGGTGTGTTGCTGGCCGCCGTAGTGGCAGCGTTCACATTGGGCTCCATGGGCGACGGCCTCTCCGTGATGGATAACCTTTCCATCACAGGTAAGCGGCAGATGGCTCTGGCGTTGGCTGGCGGCGTCATCTTTAACCTGGCAAACATGCTGCTGGTGGCAGCCATCTCGCTCTCGGGGCTCGCTGTCGCCTTTCCTGTTGGGATCGGCCTGGCTCTTGTGATCGGGGTGATTTGGAACTTCATTCTGAAGCCGGCCGGTAATCCGCTGCTGCTGTTCGGCGGGGCTGCTCTGGTGGTCGGTGCTATCGTCCTCGACGCACTCGCTTACAAGGCTCACGGCTCGGGCAAGCGCACGGCTGGGAAATTTAGCGTCAAAGGGCTGGTGCTGAGCCTCGTGGCCGGTCTGCTGATGGGCTCGTTCTACCCGCTGGTGCAGATGAGCTCGGAGGGAGAGATCGGCCTTGGTCCATACACGGTCGCTCTGATCTTCAGTGTCGGTGTATTCGCGTCTACGCTGATCTTCAATCTGTACTTCATCAACCTTCCCGTTCAGGGCGACTCAGTACCGTTGAGCGCGTACCTTCGCGGAACTGGGAAAAATCACATGCTGGGCGTGTTTGGCGGAGTTATCTGGTGCGTCGGAGCAATCAGCAACTTCGTCGCCGCCTCAGCGCCGGCAGAGGTCACGGTCGGGCCAGCCGTCAGCTACGCCCTGGGGCAGGGAGCGACGATGGTCAGCGCACTGTGGGGACTATTGGTCTGGAAGGAGTTCGCCGGTGCGTCGCCGAAGGTGCGAGGCCTGCTTCTGACGATGATGGTTCTGTTCATCGGCGGCCTCGCGATGGTCAGCATCGCACCACTGTACGACTCGGCTCAGCGTTAGGCCGGTGTTTCGGCGAGCGCGCCGCGGACTTCAGCCGCGTGTCCCTGTGGCCGCACTTTACGGAAGATGCGCCGGATCTTACCGTAGGCGTCGATGATAAACGTTGTGCGATCCACACCCATATACTTCTTGCCGTACATGCTCTTCTCCACCCAGACGCCGTAAGCTTCGGCGACCTTGTGGTCTTCGTCAGCCAGCAGCGTGAACGGCAGATTAAACTTCTCCTTAAACTTTGCCTGTGCCTGCGGAGTGTCCGGTGACACGCCGACGATCGTAGCCTTCAGTCCGGTGAAATCTTCGATCACGTCACGGAACTCGCAGGATTCGGTTGTGCAGCCGGGTGTGTCGGCCTTGGGATAGAAGTACAGGATGACGATGCTGCCGCGGTGATCGGAAAGCCGAAAGGACTCGCCGGTGTCAGTCAGGCACTCGATCTCGGGAGCGGGTGCAGTTTCCTGGAGTTCAGCCATAGATGTCCACTGTAACAGCGGTTTAGTCCGGAAACGGCTCACCTTTCCGTGCGACCCGGATTCGATGATCGGAGAACTCCGCGTGCGCGCCCGGGAGCTCGAACTTCGGCATGTGACAGCTGGCGCAGTTCTCGGGCCCATGACCGCAGGGCGGTTTCGCACTCGCCGCGGAATGGCATGACTGGCACGCGGCATCCACGCGTTTGGTGGATATCTCGGCAGGGCGATGTGGATCGTGGCAGCTGACGCAGGAGATTCGCTTGTCTGCCGGATCGTAGCACTTGCTCTGCGTCAGCCGGTAAGGCTGAAAGCGCACCGTCGACACGCCCCGCAGTTTCATCAGCATCACCTGCTCCCATGTGCGGTGGCACTCACCGCACAGGTCCGAGATCTCCTGCGCGCCGGCGCTTTCGAAGCTCACCGCCGAGGCTTTCGCAGCCGTGGCCGATGCGCCCGGGTGATCGGGTTTCGTCTGATGACAACGAACGCAGCCAACGCCGGTTCGCATCGACGCGGAGGATGCCGGTCTCGTCGAATGACAACCAAAGCACTCTTTGGTGTCCGCCGGGCTCATCTGCCGTCCGGCAGCCTCCAGCAACGTAGCGGGCGCCTTGTTGGCTGCGCCGACGGTCAGGTCCAGGCCACCTTTTCGTTTGTACAGGCTGACACGCGATTCGAACAGCTTCCCCTCAAGCTCAAACAGCGGCGTCTGGCCCGTGCGCCCGCTACCGAACACCCACAGCACGGGCACACGGATCACATCCGATCCCCTGCGGACCTCGTACATTCCGTTCTGGATCCGGTACTCATATCCATGCGAAGTTGCCGTCCAGGCCTTCTTCGCGTCCAGCAGCGATCCCGGTCCAAGCGTTCGAACCATGGGGCTGGTTTCCACATGGCGTGCCTGCGAGTGGCACTTGCCGCACGTTGCGAGGTCCGAGACATGGATCGATTCCGATCCTGCGGCTGTGACGGCCATTAGCAGCGAGGCCAGAACGCACCTCGAGGAGAACATCCTGACGCAGAGTAACAGTCGGAAGGTCACGACGAGAACAGGGGGTGCTCCGGCTCGTCCGGCATACTTTCCGGGCTCTGCTGCTGCACACCATCCAGCCTCCGCTCCAGCACACGCGTGCGAGTGAGGCCGCTCTCGACGGTGTTGCTGGCTTCCTGAAGCTTCTTCTGGACACGCTCCAACACGTCGGCGTACTTGCCAAACTCAGTTTTGACCTCCCCGAGAAGTCGCCACACTTCACCCGAGCGCTTCTGAATTGCCAGGGTACGAAAACCGAGACGGAGACTGTTCAGGAACGCCGAAAGCGTCGTCGGTCCGGCCAGCGTGACGTGCATCGTTCGCTGCAAGTCATCGATCAGTCCGGGGCGTCGCAGTACCTCGGCAAACAAGCTCTCAGACGGCAGATACAAAATCGCGAAATCGGTTGTTCGCGGCACCTGAATGTACTTGTTTCGGATGTCGCGCGCCGAGTCGCGAACTCGTCGCTCCAGACGCCGGGCGCACTCTTCGGCGGATACCGCGTCAGTGCACGCAAGCAAACGTTCGTAATCCTCGAGTGGGAATTTCGAGTCGATTGGCAGGTACACGGTGCTGTCAGGCTCCACGCCAGGCAGCCGAATCGCGAACTCCACCCTCTCGTTCGTACCCGTAACTGCAGCGTTGTACTCGAACTGGTCCGGAGTGAGGAGCTCTTCGAGCAGCGTTCTAAGCTGCAACTCGCCCCAGATGCCTCGTGCACGAACGCCGCCCATGATCCGCTTCAGATCACCCACGCCCGCAGCAAGATTCTGCATCTCGCCGAGTCCTCTGTGGACCTGTTCAAGACGCGTGCTGACACTTTCGAACGATTCACGCAGCCGACGTTCCAGCGTGCCCTGCAACTGCTCGTCGACGGTGCGCCGGATGCGCTCGAGTTTCTCAGCGTTGTCTCGCTGAAGCTCCAGCAGCCGGTGGTCAAGAACGTCGCGGATGGCTCGTGCATCGGTTGCCGTATCACCCCGCAACCGGCCGAGCTCATCACGCAAACCGCGCTCCAGCCGCTCAAGCTCCGGCCGGACGGTCTCCGGGCGGCCAAGCTTTCGCAGGATCGCGATTTGCAGGACAACGGCCACGAGCGCTAACGCGATCGCAATGCAAACCAGGAAGGAGAGCACCCTACGGCTGTCCCGGCGACCTCGCCGGCTTCCTTTTCAAGCTCTCCGGGAATTCGGCGGCCTTCGAGCGCTCCGGGTGGCGCAATGCAGAAGCGCCGCCCCTGTCTGGATACAGCGGCATGTTGAGGCCGTCAGTCTTCTCCAGGATGTCGAAAAGCCTTGCGTTCATGCTCTTCACGACGTCCTGGTGTCTCGGGCTGTTAATCAGATTGCGCGCCTCCAGAGGATCCTCCTGGAGATCGTACAGCTCGTTTAAATCCCAGATCCCGTGATAGCGAATGTACTTGTAGCGATCACCACGGAGGGCGTGAATCGTCGGAGTGTGCGGGAAGTTCCGCTCCCAGTAGTACTCGTACAGCAGCGCATCGCGCCACGCGGGCTTACTGCCTTGCAGCACGGGCAGAAAGCTCATGCCCTGACAATCCGGCGGTGTGGCGACGCCAGCGGCGGCCAGACAGGTTGGTGCGATGTCGATATTCGCAACCACTTCGTCCACGCGCGTGCCGCCCTTTACCAGCTCAGGGCAACGAACCAGCATGGGGACACGCATGGATTCCTCGTATGCCGTGCGCTTGTCAATCAGCCCGTGTTCGCCGAACGCAAAGCCGTTATCGCCCATGTAGATCACCAGCGTTGACTCCAGCTGTCCGCGCTCGGTCAGGGCGGCGAGCACCCGGCCAACGCTGTCATCCACTCCAAGCAGCGTCTCGGCGTAGCGCTTGTAGTACTCAGCTATGTCCAGGTCGGAGTGATAGGGAAAGTCGACGCCATGCCAGCTGTTCCGCTGATTCGACACCCACATGGGACGGCCCTGCGCCATTTCGCCTTCGGGCGCCATCGTAGGAGGGGGAACAAACTTTGCATCTTTGAATCGGCCCTTGTGCCGTTCAGCGGGCATGAACTCCGAATGCACAGCCTTATGGGACAGGTAGAGGAAGAATGGCTGCTCCTTCGGCACGTCATTGAGCCAGTTCAAGGCATAATCGGTCAGCTCGTCGGTGATGTAGCCCTTTTGCGGTACGCGGTTCCCGTTCACGTTCAGGCCATTTTTCGATGGGTAGTAACTGCCCTGTCCGCGAAAACTGACCCAGTGATCGAAACCCGGCTGCGGTGCATCGGACTCAGCACCCATGTGCCATTTTCCGCAGAACGCAGTCTTGTAACCAGCCTTCTGCAGCAGTTCAGGAAAATACCGTGTTCCGGGCGGAATGGGAGTGTTGTTGTCGACGATTTGATGCTTGTGCGCGTACTTACCTGTGAGAATGGAAGCTCGGCTGGGCGAACACAGAGCAGTTGTCACGAAGGCGTTTCGAACGTGAGCTCCGTCGCGAGCCATCGAGTCCAGATGCGGTGTCTCGAG
Source organism: Bryobacteraceae bacterium (assembly GCA_035633775.1). Lineage (GTDB taxonomy): Bacteria > Acidobacteriota > Terriglobia > Bryobacterales > Bryobacteraceae > JAWXCM01. Next base: position 438 of record DASQEG010000813.1, on the reverse strand, counting down.
GAACGGCTGTCCCTTGAGGAACCCGAGCGCATCGTGGCGATGATCGTCCGTCAGGATGAAGATGATGTTGCGCGGCCGCGAAGCACGCACCTGTGCGGCACTGGCCGCGACGGCTCCGAGTCCACTGAGCAGAGCTGTTCTACGGTTCACGCTTTGTACTGTATCGCGGAGGCCGATGCATGTCCGTGATCGGCCTCCACCACAGCAATTATTGGGATCGTTATTACCGGTTTTGGACGCGCTTACGCCGGGCTATCAACAATACAGCTATTGCTCCTCCGCGAGTTAGAGACCACGTCGCAGGTTCGGGAACAGGCGCGCTGTCTACAAAGTTGTACGACAGGCCGGTGCCGCTGACGTAACGAAACCCTTTTATCTCGGTTCCGGTCGCGTCTTGGACTTTAATCGACTCGATTGAGGCGCCGGCCGAAGCGTAGC
>DASQEG010000812.1:0-3959 GCA_035633775.1 Bryobacteraceae bacterium | reverse complement strand
CAACCCGAGGCTCAGAGTCACCTTGTTGTTCACCCGCCACTCGTCCTGGAAGAAAAAGCCGTAATGCCACGCGACTCCGTCAACGCCAGGACCCGTTTGCGTCTGATCAACTTCTGTAGGAATGCCAAGCAGGAAGTTCGCCATGGGGTGGCCGGTTCCACGCGGAAGATTGTTATTGAACCGGAACACGCCGTAATCGTCAGCACCTGTAAAATTCAGAGGACTCGTCCAGTGGAACCGTTTGAAATTCACGCCTCCCTTGAACGTGTGACGCCCTTTCATCCAGGTAAGGTTGTCCGCAAACTCGAGGTTCTGCGTCTTGAGAGGTTCTTCCTTCGCTTCTCCGAAACGTGAGTAGCCGGCGATGTCGATGTACGTGGTGCCAGTGATGTCGGGTGGATTTTGGGAGATGATTCTCAGACCCGTGGCCGAAATGAAGTCCCGCCCTCGCAATCCGGTCTGAGGAAGAATATCGGCAGTGGTGAAGCCAAACCGTCCTTCATTGATCAGGGTCGGCCGAATTACAAAGTTGTCGGAGACAACGAAGTTCTTGTTTGGTCGCCGCTCGGTACGTGGACCGGACGCCTGATAAGTGGTGGGCGAGATTCGCTCCCATTCCTTCATGCTGAACCGACCGAACAGGTTGTGACGCGGCGAGAATACGTTATCGATCCGTGCATCGAACTGGTCCGAGATAGTGGATGCGCTGCTGGAATATCGAGCCTCTCGTGCGCCTGTGTTCGGAGGTGTAATGAACCCGTCAAGAATGGTCCGGCTCACCGGGTTGATTCGATCGGCGGGAATCCGGTTTCCGGGGAACTGCTGACCGGTGAGCGGATCGATCAGAGGCGTGGCTAAACCGGAGAAGTCGCCCTGGCGGAATGCCGCCTCAGGGACCGTTGCGACTCCAATGCCAGCTCCCAGGATGCTCAGGCGCTCGTATGCTCCGAAGAAGAACGTGCGGTCACGGAAGATGCGGCCACCTGCACTGGCACCCACGTTGTTGTTTACGGTGGTGCTGACCAGATTCCGACTGAAGTAGTTCGGATTGGCGTTCATGCTGGTCCCGTTGTAGTTCCAGAAGATGGTGCCGTGATAGGCATTCGAACCGCTCTTGGTGATTGTTGTGATGTCTCCTACCTGTGCGTATTCGGCTGGGTTGTTGATGGAGCTCACTTTGATCTCCTGTATCGTCTCCATCGACGGGAAGATATTCTCGCCACCGTCGCCGATGCCATTGCGGCGCACGTTGGTGGTCAGCACGCCGTCGACCGAAACCTCGTTCTGATACGGAAGGCTGCCTGACAGCGAGTATTCATTGCCTGGTCCCTTCTGCACCTCCGGCAGGATCGAGATAGCGGGAATGGGCGACGTGTTGGAAACTCGGAACGTAAATGGCAGTTGTTGCAGTTCGCGGTTGGACTTAGAGGAAGCAATGGTCGGAGTTTCGGTGTTCACGAGCGGCGCGCTTGCTTGCACGTCCACTGTCTCCGAGACCGATGCCGGGCGGAGCTCCGCGTCGATGCGAACGGTTTGTCTTGCGGCGAGCTCGAACGGCTGAGTACGGAATGAACCGAAACCGGGTGCCGTTACCTCAATCACGTACAAACCCTGGTTCAGGTTGACGAACTCATAGGTACCTACGTCATTTGTCTTCGTGGAGCGAACGACGTTGGTCTGCGTTTCCGTTAGCCGAACCATAGCCGAGACGAGCACCGCCTTCTGTGGGTCAACGACATTCCCGACCACAGATCCGTATGTAGACTGTGCCTGTAAGGAGTTGCTCAGGGCCAGAGTTGCAATTCCAAGCCAGAATGCCACCCGATGCAAGGACGTACAAGTCATCAAGCTTCCTCCTGTCTACCTGTGCTGCCCACTGGCCGAAGCGGCGCGGCAACGCGATGGTTCAGAAGAATCTAACACAGCTATTTTGAAATCGGGTGAAAAAACTCACCTAATCTAGTTACTGTCAGGACGCAAACAGATCGTATAGGCGTCGGCGTCATGCGTGAGGAGTTGTGCGATCGGCACGAACAATCTCCTGCCTGGTTGCGCTGCCGCAACAGGCTTCCTCCAAATCACTCTTCCCTGAGCGGAGACGACGAGTTCCCCCCTGCGGATGTGCTCGGCAGGCCAAATTGATACAGAATCGACGCTGGCACAGGCCGGAGAAAGTCTGTTGGGGCAGCAGTAAGCCAGAGCCCCTTCCAGCCGTATTGGACGTGCCTTGTGACTCCGAATGCCAGATCTAAGGAAGTCGGCGATGCTTGCCGCAGACCGCCGACCCTCCAGCGCGGCTTCGTCACCCGAAACGACACCCCGCAGGCAGTTTCCCGCAGCGAACAGCCAGGGGACGCTCGTTTCAAAGTGCTGATTCACACTCGGCCCGCGACTCGCGACGTTAAAGTCGACGCTCAGCGGACGGATGAGTTCCGAATTCGGTGTAAAGCCACCCGTGAATACAACGGCATCGCACTCGATGCGCCGAACTTCATGCTCGGAAGTGAACGTTATCGCGTTAACTGATGCATTGCCGTGGATTGTGGTGTCATGCACGCGGAAGAAATGCGGGATTCTACAGACACGCTCGAAGTAGAACTGAGCGGCACGCCAGCTTCTGGCGAACGGAGTCGGCTCAAGGGCAGCGAGGACACGAGCTCCGTGCGTGCGTAGAACGTGTACACACGAGTAACTTACGTCCTCGGCACCATAGACCACAAAGTTACGCTGCCGAAGCCCACGGCTGGAGTAGGCGGACTGGAATACCGAGGCTGTGGTGTAGATACCGTCAGCGCGATCGCCAGCCGCCAGGCGCTGATGACGATGCGACTCTCTGGCGCCAGTCGCGAGCAGGATCGCACGGGCCTGGAGGTGACCGGGACCCTCGGGAGAGGTGTAGGTTAGGCCTGCGTTTTCCTGATCGAGCGAGACGACCGTCGTGCTCGTTCGAATTGGAACCCGGAGTGCGACCGCTTCCTTCACCCACGCGCGGGCGTAATCCGGACCGGTGAAGATCCGCTTCTTCACACGGCACGGGTATGTGTGGTGACGGCACCAGAGCGGTACGCCCCCTGCTTCGGGCTCGCGTTCGAGCACGATCGCAGAAACGCCCAGTTTCGCAAGCTCAATCGCGGCGTGCAGCCCTGCAGGGCCGGAGCCGATCACTACAACATCAGCCTGCTGCATGAGTCTCAAGCATGTCCGCAATGCGGGCGTAGCAGTTGAAACCCTGACATCGACCCATCAGGGCTCGTGTTCGCCGCTTGAGGCCGCCCAGATCAGCGGGTGGAATCGCAGACGCAAGCGCGTCCCGGATCTCCCCGACGCTGACGCCCTCGCAATGACACAGAACGGTGCCATACGCTCGGTCGCGCCGGATCATCGCCTCATCAGAAGAAACTCTCGGATGCAGATCAGTGATTGGCGGAGCACAGTGTGTCTGCCAGCCTTTACGCGCCCGCGCCGGGAACCCGAACCGTGTCGCGATCTCACGAGCTACATACTCGGCGATGCCAAGGGAAGCGGACAGGCCCGTAGATCGTATCCCCCCGGCCGTGACGTAGCGCTCTTCAGGGTAGACGTGAAGCTGATAATCCTGGTGGGCGGTTGCGGCTCGCAGACCGGCATAGGTACAGGTAAGAGTCTCAAGTCCCAGTTCGGGCAGCATGCGGGAAGCCGACTCGAGCAATGTTTTGACGGCTGGGTGTGACACCGAAGTGTCTCGCTTGTCGCTGATATCCACCGCAGTTGGGCCGAGGAGCAGATTTCCGAATACCGTTGGCGCGATCAACACTCCTTTGGTTCGCTCTGTCGGAACCGGCAGCAGGATATGGTTCAGCAGCTTGCGGGAGGGCTTGTCAAAGACCAGAAACTCGCCCTTTCTCGGGCGAATGTCGAACAAATGCTTGCCGAAAAGAGCGTCGATGTCATCGCTGTACAGCCCGGCTGCGTTCACGACA
>DASQEG010000811.1:0-9849 GCA_035633775.1 Bryobacteraceae bacterium | reverse complement strand
ACGTGTCCTCGACTTCGACAGCGACGGCGACAGGGATAGTGATCTGCGGCGCAGCCACAGGTTCTTTCTCCCGTTCGCGTTCCCGTTCCCGGTCCCGATCGCGATCCCGGCCCCGGTCACGCCCACCACCGCTGCCCCGCGGCTTTTCTTCTGTCAGGCGGTCAAAATCCTCGCCGTTCTCTTCAAAGAAGTCGGAGACGTAAAGGAAGGTGTCACGCTCGAGACCGAGGTCTACGAATGCGGACTGCATGCCCGGAAGGACCCGGGTGACGCGGCCTTTGTGGATGCTGCCGGCCAATGAGTATTCATTGGCACGCTGAAAGTAAATCTCTGACAACTGATCGTCTTCGACGATGGCGACACGAGTCTCGTGCACGTCCGAAGAGATCACCAGTTCCTTGCTCATCGCATCTCCTACAGCCGGGAGACGACTTCGGTGGACGAGACTGCGGGAAAGAAGGACCGATCGCTGAATGGTCCCTCCGGAGAGGGAACGCTGACGCCTGTCTTACGTGCCCCGAAGGAGAGGTCCGGGCCAGCGTACCGCCAGCCGGTGCTCAGATCCATCCGGGAGCTAAATCTTGTACTGCGCCCTGCAACAGGGCTGGCGAAAACGTATCGCCCAGCGAAATCTTCCCGTCCGTTCGACTCGAACCCGGGCCGCCAAGCCCCGGTCGATCTGTGGGCGACCCAGCCCCGGGCCGCCTAATTAACAAAACGCCGGAGCCTCACGTTGTTCACAAGCCCCAGCATTGCAAAAACCGAAAGCGTGTTCGAACCGCCGAAACTCATCAGCGGCAGCGGGATCCCGGTGACCGGCATCCTGCCGACCACCATCCCTACGTTCACCAGAACGTGGAACAGAAACATTGCTGCTATCGACATGCAGATGTACATTCCAGCTCTGTCCGGAGCGGTCTGTGCGTTCTGAACCACCTGCATCAGCAGCAGAAAATACAACCCTAATACTACAACAACTCCGACAAAGCCATGTTCCTCGGCGAATGACGAGAAAATGAAATCGGTGTGCGAGATAGGCAGGAACTGCAGCTGCGTCTGCGTGCCCCTGGTGACGCCGAGACCCCACATCCCGCCATGCCCGACAGCGATCATGGACTGAATCACCTGATAGCCGCTGCCCTGCGGATCCGACGAGGGATCCACAAACGACGTCAACCGGGCGCGCTGATAGTCGTGCAGGACAAACCAGCCAAGTGGCAGCGCCAGCGCTCCGACCAGTGCGATCACAGCGATGTACTGCCAGCGCAGACCGCTGAGCAGAACACCGGCAAGAAGTATGGGCAGATACGTCAGAGCTGTGCCCAGGTCAGGCTGCTTTGCGACCAGCAGCATAGGCACGCCGACGAGCGCGCCAATTTTCAGCAGGTCGCGCCATTCAAGATCGTCCCTTTTAAGGTCCGTAAGAAAACGGGCAACCAGCAGCACCAGTGCAATCTTCACGAACTCTGATACCTGAAGCTTAAAGCCGCCGAACAGCGGGATCCAGCGTCGAGCGCCGCCCGAGACCGTGCCAATGGCGAAGACGGCAACCAGAGCTACAAGGCAGACAGCGTACATCCAGTAGCTGTGGCCCAGCAGCGAATGATAATCGATTCGGCTGGCAATCAGGAACAGGACAAGCCCGGCCGCGGTGTAGACGCTCTGCCGCAGCCAGGCATCGCGGAACACTGTGCCGAGCGTTGCGCTGTAGATCTGCAGGACCCCCAGCGCGCAAATGGCGAGCGTGATGAGCAGCAGCGGCCAGTCGATGTCTCGCAGCGACCGGTGAGACAGCAGGCTCATCAGTCAGTCCCTCCCGGGGTCACGGGCGGAGGAGCGGCCGTCGCTGGGGAAGTGCGCGCGAGCTGCCGCTGCGGATCCCTGCGTGCTTTCTTATCGAAGTAGGCTTTGATGACGTCCCGCACTGGCGGTGCGGCCATGTCACCGTGCTCGCCTCCCTCCAGCAGCGCGACAACGACAATCTCCGGGCTGGAGCGCGGGGCGAATCCCACAAACCAGGCGTTGTCCTTCATTGTTCGGCCCAGCGCCGTACCCTTCAGCACTGTGTTGGAAGCAAGCTGCGCGGTACCGGTTTTGCCGCAGACATCCAGATTCGGGAGCCGGGCTTTGCCGCCCGTTCCGCCACCGTTCACCACCGTCCACATCCCGTGAATTACCTGCATCACGTGTTCGATATTAAGGTTGGCCTTGCCTGCAGGTTCGCGCCCGCCGTCGCCCAGAACGAGGTGCGGCTTTTGCCAAACTCCACCAGTCGCGATGCCGCCGATTGCATGAGCAAGCTGCAGCGGTGACACTTCCAGCGCTCCCTGGCCAATTGCGACCGAGATCGTTTCCCCGGCGTACCACTTCTGCCGCTGCGCACGCATTTTCCAGCGCGTCGAGGGGACCAGACCGGCGGCCTCGTGCGGCAGGTCAATACCCGTCTTCTTTCCGAGGCCAGCCATCTCGGCGTACTTCGCGATACGGTCGATGCCAAGCCTGTTGCCGACCGTATAGAAGTACACGTCGCAGGACTGAGCGATCGCTTTCGTCAGGTCCACCGTCCCGTGCCCACCACGCTTGTGGCACTTATGGTAGTGGCCGTAGAAGCTCGCGCCTCCGGAGCAGTGCACCCGGAGATCAGGCGTGATGATGCCTTCCTCGAGTCCGGCCAGGGCCATAATGGGCTTGAACGTCGAACCCGGCGCAAGGCGGGACTGAACAGCCCGGTTCAGCATCGGCTTGTCCGGATTCTCGAGGATCTCTTTCCAGTCGCGTGCCCGAATCCGGCCGCTGAACTTATTCGGGTCGTACGCGGGCGCGCTCACCATTGCGAGCACTTCGCCGTTCCTTGGATCCAGCGCAACAATCGCACCCCGCTTGCCTTGCAGGGCCAGTTCCGCGACAGCCTGCAGGTCCAGGTCGATCGTGAGCTGCAGGTTCTTGCCGGGCGTCGCGGGCTTCTCGCCGATGTTCTGCCGTGGGACCCCCATCTTGTCGACCACCACCTGGCGTTGGCCGTCGTCGCCCATGAGCTGCTTGTTGTACCAGCGCTCCAGGCCCTGCTTGCCGACCACGTCACCTGGCTCGTAGTCGATGAACTCTGCGCTGTTGAGCTCCGCTTCGCTGACCTCGCCGACATAGCCGACGAGGTGCGCCGCCAGGCCTTCGCGCGGGTAGAGCCGGCGCTGCGCATGGATCATGTCGACCTCGGGAAAGGTCGCCGGGTCGTTGTGCGACTCAACAAAGGCGATCTCACCGGGTGAAAGCTCGTCCTTCACGACGATGGCTTCGTAAGTCGGCCGCCGGCGGTAACGTCGAACGCGTTCCGCCAGATCCTCGTAGTCGAGGCCCAGGCCCTCTGCAATCGGACGAAGGTGCTCGACGCGGAGGCTGTCACGGAGTAGCAGGGCACTGAACGAGGAATGGTTGTCCACGATGACGCGGCCGTCCCGGTCGAGCAGTTTCCCACGCGGCGCGAGGATCGGCAGCGCCTTGATGCGGTTGCGTTCGGCTTGCTGGCTGTAGACTTCCGGGCTCTCGATCTGCAGCCGCCAGAACCCGGAGATCAGAAACAGAAATACACCGACGGCGATGTATTGGAAGAATGCGATCTGGCCTGAGGAACGAGCGACGTCGTCACGCTGCAGCCGGCGCTGTTCGGCTTCCAGGTGTGAGTGGTCGAGCTCGGGTTGAACTTCGTGAGGCAAAGCGGGACTACTCCTTCAGCTTATCAAGCAGGGCAAAAAGGGGCAGAGCAACGACTGCGTTCAGCAGGCCGAAAAAGAACGTCTGCTGAACACTGAAATCCGCCTGCTGCCCGAGGAGCGCGCGCGTGAGAATCCAGTAAAAGAACTGGTGAAAGAAGAAAAAGAAATAGCCGAGTATAAACTGAATGACTGGATTGTCGACGTCGAACCGCTGGCTGACGCTTGCCGCGAAGTAGCCTACCAGTGTTTTCACAATCCCGAACATACCCAGAGGCTGATGCGAAAGCGAGTCCTGACCCAGCCCAATGGCGGAGCCGAACAGCAGGGCTGGAATAGGCGACCGCTTCATCAAAGCATAATAGACGGTTACGAGCAGCGGGAGTTCCAGATATCCGAGGTACTGGAAAAATCGCGGCAGATACACCTGAAACAGGATCGCCGCCAGTGGAATGGCGACCATGAACAACGGTCGGAAACGAAACGTGCGCGTACGACGCGGCGAGTCGATCAGGATTCGGTCGGTGATGTCGGTCATTGCGGCTGCGGGCGCGCCGCCTCCGAACCGCCTGCCGGTGCGGGGGTGCGAGGAGGCGGCACCGGCTGCTGCTGCTGAGCACCCTGCGGCTGCGGTCTGGGGCCTGGATTGGCAGGCGCAGGAGGAGACACTGCCCGAGGGACCCCTGCAGTCCCGGGCTGAGCGGGCGAGGGTACCGCAGTCCTCGGTGCAGCGTCGGGGTTCACATTGAAGTTCGGCACACGCCCCGCACCCTCTCCGTACGTATGGCCCTGAGCTTCACCGATCCTCTTGTAGCGGTCGCGAATGCGATCGGCTTCGGTTATGACCGCCGGCTGCTGCGCTGCAGCGGCGGGCGCAGAACCCGCAGCAGCACCTGTGGACCCCGCGGGAGCGGCGGGCGTGGTCACAGGCACCGCCGGTTTTGCCTGCTCGACGGGTGGGCCAATGTAGACGTCGCCTGAAGCCTGCGCCACTGAGGTGTCCGGGATCTCGCCGTGCACGCTTTCAAGAACGATCAACACCTCTTCGAGACCGCCCTGAAGTCCGTCAGGCACCAGAAAGATTTCCTTAAACGTCTTGCCTTCCCGCACCACGGTCGCTCTGCCGACTGGCATGCCTTTCGGGAAAATGCGGTCATCGCCGGAGGTGTAGAACGTCTCGCCGTTCTCCACCTTTTCTTCGTTCTGGACGTAGTCGACCACGACCTTGCTCTGGCCCAGACCGCGCACTGTCCCGTGCACACGGCTCTTGCCCGAGATCACACCGGCTGCAAACGTGTTGTCGGTGACCAGGAGGACTTGCGAGGCCGTCGGGTAGGCGGCAAGCACCTTCCCCACGATACCCTCCGGGGTCACCACGGCCATGCCCCGCTTGACGCCCGCTCCCGAACCCTGATCGACGAAGACTACCCGGGCGTTTGTACCCGTTCCGGTTCCGATCACCCTCGCCGGAAGGGTGCGGGACATCGTACGCTGCTGGAACGCCTGCAGTGCACGCGCACGGTCGGCCGTCTCGAGTTCGGTGCGCAGAAACCGGTTCTCGAGCTTCAGCTTGCCCACTTCGTCCGTAAGGCGGCGGTTGTCGTTGCGCACATTGACCAGCACCAGGTAGTTCTCGACGACTCCGACGGTGTGCTCGCGTACGAATTCCAGCACACGCGCGAGGGGCGTCACAGCCGTCACAGACCAGACCCGGATGAGGCGCACATCCTGCCGCGTCTTCACCTGCCATGCAAGCAGAACGAGCTGCGCCAGTAGAACCAGCAGCAGCGCCGTCATGTTGCGATAGCGGCTGAGCAGCAAATCCATCCGAATGGCCCTCTCCGTTTCTGTTGACTGACGCGACGGCTGCGCGGTTTCCGCTACTCGATGGCGATGCGGCGCAACAGCTTGAAATCGGTCAGCATCTTGCCCGTCCCGAGGCAGACCGAAGCCAGCGGATCCTCGGCAATCGAAACAGGAAGGCCCGTCTCTTCACGAATACGCCGGTCCAGATTCTTCAACAGCGCGCCTCCGCCGGTAAGCACGATGCCTTTGTCACTGATGTCAGCGCTGAGTTCCGGAGGAGTGCGCTCGAGTGCGACCCGGATCGCGTTCATGATGGTAGCCACGCACTCGGCCAGTGCTTCGCGAATCTCGCTATCCTCGATCGCGACCGTTTTGGGTACACCCTCGATCAGGTTGCGACCCTTAATCTCCATTTGCAGCGGGCGGTCCAGCGGGTACGCGGACCCCACCTGGATCTTGATCTGCTCCGCTGTGCGCTCACCGATCAGCAGGTTGTACTTGCGCTTGAGGTACTGCATGATCGCGTCGTCCATCTCGTTGCCGGCAACGCGAACCGAGCGGGAATACACGATGCCGCTGAGCGAGACAACTGCTACGTCGGTGGTGCCGCCGCCGATATCGACGACCATGTTGCCCGAAGGCTCCGTGATTGGCAGCCCGGCGCCAATGGCCGCCACCATAGCCTGTTCGACAAGGTGCACTTCACTGGCTTTGGCCCGATAAGCGGAATCGATGACCGCACGCTTTTCAACCTGCGTGATCTCGCTGGGTACACCAATCACGATGCGGGGATGCACCAGCATCTTGCGCCCGTGCGCCTTCTGGATGAAGTACCCCAGCATGCGCTCGGTGACCTTAAAGTCGGCAATTACGCCGTCTTTCATCGGGCGGATCGCAACGATGTTGCCCGGCGTGCGACCGAGCATCTCTTTCGCTTCCTTGCCCACGGCTTCGATGTCGCCGGTGTTTTTGTTGATGGCGACGATCGAGGGCTCGTTGACAACGATACCCTTGCCGCGAGCGAAGACCAGAGTGTTCGCCGTGCCGAGATCGATCGCCAGATCAGAAGAAAACAGGCTGAAAAGGGAGCGTAGGTTCATTCGACAGAGATCCGGACATCTCCGGACCGAGAGAAGGCAGTAAAATGCCAGCCTTTCAAAATGCAGCGTAACATAGCGGAGCGATATGCCGAAACGTACACGGCTTATAATTGAAGGAATTCCGTGATCTCCCGCAGGGCAGTTCTGTGCGCGATTGTGCCGCTTGCAACCGCCTGTCGTAAGCAGCGCGGCGACGGTTTCGCCGGCTACGCTTTCGTAGCGAACCGCGACGGCCGGGCCATTGCCGCGGTGGACCTGACGGCATTTGCGGTTGCAAAGCACATTCGCCTTCCCGCATCTCCGACCGAGATCTGGGCTGCGCCGAACGGTCCCTTTCTCTACGCGCTCACGCCGGAATCGGGTGAGTTGTTCGAGATTGACGCCTCGAAGCTCGCGGTCGGCCGCACCCTGAAGCTCGGCGCACCTGCGCTAACTATGCGGGCAGAGCCGGGCGGTTCGGCCCTTTGGATTCCGTGCCCGGCAAGCCGTCGCCTCCTGCGTGTAGATCCGGCGCTGATGTCAGTGACAGCCGCCCTGCGCTTACCTGGTGAACCAACCCATCTCGATCTTTCCAACTCGAGGGGGCTGGCGCTGCTCGGCTACTCCGCCACTGGAGAAATCTCGACGTTGCAACTGGCGACGGGAGACGCTACGAAACCTGTGCGTGTCGCGGGGCGGACGGGAGACGCGCTGTTTCGCAGCGACGGCAGAGCTATCCTAGTCGCCGATACCAGCGACCGTCAACTCGCAGTACTCGATTCGGTGTCATTGCAGCCCATCGTGCGGCTGCCGCTTGCAATCAGCCCCGACAACGTGTGCGCCCACCCCAGTGGCGGACAGATCTTCATCAGCGGTGCCGGCGCGGATGCCGTAGTCGTTGTGCACCCGTACTACGTACCCCAGGTCGCTGAAACAGTGCTCGCCGGCAGCCGACCCGGCCCAATGACGGCATCGGCAACGCACCTGTTCGTTACCAACCCTCAGGCTGGGGACGTCACCATCCTCAGCGTTGCGCGCCGAAAAGTGATCGCCGTTGCGCAGGTCGGAGCCGAACCGCGGCACGTCACCGTCACACCCGATGGCGAGTACGCGCTTGTGCTCAACCAGAGTTCGGGCGATATGGCCGTACTCCGGATCGCAGGCCTGCAGCCGGACCGCCGTAAGTCGGCCGCGCTGTTTACGCTGATTCCGGTCGGCTCGCGCCCGGTAAGCGCAACGGTCAAGGCGGTGTGACCCATGCCGAAGAAGAAGGTGTTCGACCAGAAAAAAGAAGTGCGGAAGCTTGCCCGCGAGCGGGTCGGCATCGTTAAGGCAAGCAGACCTATCGAGCCGAAGGAGGGTCGGAAAAAGCCGAAGTATCCCGAGCGTGTCGATGACGACTGTGCTAATCTTTAAAAAGTCCGACACGTAGCGGGGACGTAGTTCAGTTGGTTAGAACGCCGGCCTGTCACGTCGGAGGTCGCGGGTTCGAGCCCCGTCGTCCCCGCCATTTACCTCATCTCCCTGCGTTAATTCTTCCCTGCTTCTTTATTGTTCGGCACCGGCTTGATTGCCGCAGCGCGTCGAGAGAGCAGGTTTCCCTGCCCTCTCACCATCTACCTACCGCTGAATGCGGGCTGATCCGCCCCGGGCAAAGGCACGCACGTCGGCAACCTTCGCCATGGTCGTGTCGCCAGGGAACGTCGTTAGCAGAGCACCGTGCGCCCAACCCAGATTTACGGCCTGCTGCTCGTCCTCACCGCTCAGCAGTCCATAGATGAAGCCTGCGGCGAAGCCGTCGCCACCGCCGACGCGATCGTAAACGATCAGATCGGTCTGTGGCGCGACATAAGTCTTGCCGTCGATCCAGGCTACGGCGCTCCACCTGTGACTGTTCGTCGAGATCACTTCGCGGAGTGTGGTCGCAACCGCCTTCACACCTGGATATTTGGCAACGACGTTGTCGATCATCCCGAAGAACGTTGTCGGGTCCAGCTTTGACTCCGAATGAACCTCGGGACCGGGAATGCCCAAGCCCAACTGCAGATCTTCCTCGTTGCCTACCAGCACGTCCACGTTCTCGACAATTCGTGCGATCACAGAGACCGCCTTATCGGCGCCGCCCCAGATGTTCCACAGCTTCGCACGATAGTTCAGGTCGAACGACGTGACTGCACCATGTGCCTTCGCAGCCTTCATCGCTTCCACGATGAGTTCGCCCGTGGTCTCCGACAATGCAGCGAAGATTCCACCTGAGTGAAACCAGCGCACGCCCTGTCCGAAGATCTCGTCCCAGTTGAAGTCACCCGGCTTCAGGAGCGCTCCGGCCTCGTTCGACCGGTTGTAGAAGACGACCGGAGGCCGGACACCAAAGCCGCGATCGCTATACACCGTCGCCATGTTGGGACCGTTCACGCCATTGTGCTTGAAGTGCTTATAGAACGGCTTCACGCCCATCGCGCGGACGCGTTCAGCAATCAGGTCACCGATGGGGTAGTCGACCATGGCGGAAGCGACCGCAGTACGCAATCCGAAGCAGTCGGCCAGATTGGCAGCGCAGTTGAATTCACCCCCGCTGACGTGAATATCGCAGTGACTCGCTTTGCGGAACGGAATTGTCCCGGGATCGAGCCGGTGAATCAGCGCACCCAGTGAAAGGAAGTCGAGCGCGCCGTCCTCACGAATATTGAGGCCGTATTTCATTCTTGCGTGTGTCTCCTAAACGTTATATGTGCCCGAAGCCACGCGACCTCCACGGCCGGTCCAGTTGGTGTGGAAGAACTCGCCGCGAGGCTTGTCGATCCGCTCGTACGTGTGTGCGCCAAAATAGTCGCGCTGCGCCTGCAGCAGGTTCGCCGGAAGACGCTCAGTGCGATAACCATCGAAGAACGCGAGCGCAGTGCTGAACGCCGGGGTTGGGACACCTGCTTCAATCGCCCTCACCACCCCGCGCCGCCACGATTCCTGATAGTTCGTCAGCGTCTCACGGAAGAAGTCGTCTTTCAGCAGATTGGTCAGCTGCGGGTTCTTATCGAAGGCGTCCTTGATTTTGCTGAGGAAGCGGCTGCGGATGATGCAGCCTCCACGCCACATCAGTGCGATCCCGCCAAAGTTGAGGGTCCACTTCTGCTCGAGTGCAGCTTCGCGGAGAAGCATGTAGCCCTGTGCGTAGGAGATGAGCTTGGAGCAGTAGAGTGCGCGGCGCACATCCTCGATGAACAGGTTCTTGTCTTCCTTGCTGAACTCCGGCTTCGGAC
>DASQEG010000810.1:0-3750 GCA_035633775.1 Bryobacteraceae bacterium | reverse complement strand
GGCGCTTTCCATCGACATGATCGAGGTGGGTGAATCGACCGGTGCTCTGCCCGCGATGCTCAACAGCGTCGCTGAATTCTACGAAGACGACGTCAGTACACGTATGACCGCCGCGCTGTCCATGATTGAGCCCGCCATCATGATTTTCATGGGCATTTTCGTGGCGTTCGTGCTGATTGCTCTTTACCTGCCCATCTTCTCCCTGGCGGATACCTTCGGAGGCTGAGCCCATATGGCGACCGAACGCACCAGACTCGACCCGGAACAGGAAACCATGCAGGCCCGCATGCTCGCATCGCGGTACCGCTGCGAGTACGTTGACCTGCGGGATGCCCGCATCGACCACGACCTTTTCCATTCGGTTCCGGTCGATCTGATGTTCCGCTACAACTTCGTCCCGCTGCATGCGCAAAACGGGTCTCTCGAAATTGCCCTTGCCGATCCGCGCAACCTCAGCCTCATCGATGAGCTCTCGGTACTGCTGCGCAAGAAGCTGCGCGTCAGGGTCGCAACGCTGACGCAGATATCGGATCTGCTGAAAAAGACCGAGCAGTCGCAGCGTGTACTCGAAGAGGTTACCGAAGGCTTCGCTCTCGACGTTATCGGCGACGAAGAGAACCCGGACGAGACGCTCTCCATCGATAAGCTTTCTGCAGAAGATGGCGACATTGCTCCGGTGATCAAGCTGGTGGATACCACCATCTTCAGCGCCCTCGAGCGGCGGGCGAGCGATATTCACATCGAGACACGCGACCAGGAGGTCTCGATCAAGTACCGCATTGACGGCGTGCTGCATCAGGCCATGCCGCCGATAGCGAAGGACTGGCACTCGACGATCATCTCGCGTATTAAGGTGATGAGCGAGCTGGACATAGCCGAACGGCGTGTGCCTCAGGACGGGCGATTCCGCGTTCGCTACAAAGGCCGGCTTATCGACTTCCGCGTGTCGATCATGCCCACGATCCACGGCGAAGATGCCGTGCTTCGCGTGCTCGACAAGGAGTCGATGAGCGAGAAGTTCGCCAAGCTGACGCTGGACGTCGTCGGCTTCTCGCCAGGAGACATCACCAAGTTTCGCCGGTACATCAAGGAACCTTACGGGATGGTGCTGGTTACCGGTCCCACGGGTTCCGGTAAGACGACCACCCTTTACGCCGCCCTCAGCGAAATCAAAAACGACGAAGACAAGATCATCACGATCGAAGATCCAGTCGAGTATCAGCTGAAGGGCATCACACAGATCCCGGTCAACGAGAAGAAGGGTCTAACATTTGCACGCGGGCTGCGTTCGATCCTGCGCCACGACCCTGACAAGATCATGGTCGGCGAAATCCGCGACCACGAGACAGCCCAGATCGCTATCAACGCGGCACTCACTGGCCACCTCGTGTTTACGACCGTGCACGCCAACAACGTGCTCGACGTGCTGGGACGTTTTCTCAACATGGGCGTGGAGCCATATAACTTCGTCTCCGCGCTGAACTGCATTCTTGCGCAGCGACTTGTCCGCCTGATCTGTCCTCATTGCAAGGTGCGCACACAGTATCCGGACGAGTACCTGGTGGAAAGCGGACTGGACCCGGAACAGTGGCGAAATGAAGAGTTCGTCGAAGGCAAAGGCTGTTTTGAGTGCGGCGGCACCGGATTCCGTGGCCGAACCGCGATCCACGAACTGCTGGACCTGAGCGAACGGATTCGCGAGATGATCCTCGACAAACGGCCGACCTCCGAGATCAAGCGGATTGCACGCGACGAAGGAATGACGTTTTTGCGTGAATCAGCCGTTGAGAAAGTGCGTATCGGCGAGACCACTTTACGCGAGATCAATAAGGTCACGTTCATCGAGGGCTGATGGCTTCCGTTCTGCAACAACTCGCTGGCTTGCTGCGAGACCCGGCGCCGGAGTTCGCGTTCGAGATCTCCGAACGCGGCATCGCATGGGCCCGAGATGGCGGGTCGCCTCAGTTTCAGCCGCTCGAGCCGGGCGTACTCACGGTTTCGCCGCTGGCCGACAACGTGCTGAAATATGACGCGCTGGCCGATGCCATCCGACGCATCACGGGTGGGCCATCAGTTGCACGCAAGCGGCGCCGCGCTGTGCTGATTCTGCCGGACCATTCCGCGCGCCTGTCGGTAATGCGGTTCGAACAGTTCCCGACGGACCCAAAGGAACAGGCGTCGCTGGTACGGTTTCGCATGCGCAAGAGCGTGCCATTCGACATCGACGCGGCGGCCCTGAGCTTCGAGGCGACGTCCGCCAAACCACCGCTGGACGTAATTGTCGCTGTCTGCGCACTCGACATCGTGGCCCGCTACGAAGCCGCATTCCGATCAGCAGGGGTGTACCCCGGTCACGTGACAACCTCCTCGCTCTCCGCGGCTGAACTGGTGCGCAGCGCAGGGGTATCGGTGCTCGCGCGCAGGGCTGGCCGGCTGATGAGTGTTTCGGTGATCCAGGCGCAGATGCCGAAACTGGTCCGGACCGTGGAACTAGCTCATGAGGACGACCCTGAGGAGGTCCTGTCCGTTCTCTTTCCCACTCTGGCTTACATCGAAGATGAGCTGGGTACACAGGCCGGGCGGGTGGTGCACTGCGGCTTTGAGGAGGGCGGACGCACGCCCGAGTGGTTCACCGAACTGCAGATCCCGGCCGAACGCCTGCAATCGCGGTTCGGAGCTCCCGATGGGAGCAATGCCGGGCTGCTGGGCTATATCGAATCCGTGTCGGGAGGCGTGAAGGCGGCATGAGAAGTACGATCAACCTCGCGAGTGAGCCGTTTCGCCGCGATCGTCCGATGATCGTTGCCTCGACCGTCGTGGGCGCACTGCTCACCGGACTTCTGGTGATGCTGATCTATCTGGCTATCGCTGAGCGCAACCGCTCGTCGGAGGCACGCGCCGCGATCACCCGGCTTGAGGCACAGATGGCACAGATGGCGCGTGAGGAAACGCGGTTGCAGGGTGTCATGCGCCAGCCGGAGAACGCCGAGGTGCTCGACCGGAGCCTGTTTCTCAATCAGTTGCTCATGCGCAAGGGCGTGAGCTGGACGCGCATCTTCTCCGATCTGGAGCAGGTAACGCCGCATAATGTCAGGCTGATCTCGGTACGTCCGCAGATCTCGACGCGCAACGATCTCACGCTCGATATGTGGGTCGGCTCGCAGGCGACCGAACCCGTGCTGAACTTTGTCATGCAGCTGGAGCAGTCGCCTGTGTTCGGTGCAACGACGGTGCACAACACGCTGCCACCATCACAGAATGAGCCTCTGTACCGCTATCGCGTGAGCGTGAATTATGCCCAGAAGCTTTAAGCTGTCACTTCCCTCCGGACTGCGTGCCAGGGCGGCGAAGGAACCGCAGTTCGTCGCCCGCCTTGCCCTGGGCGTGCTGCTTCTCGCGAATCTGATCGCGGCCTGGGCGGTATTGCAGCCGGTTGGGGGATCAGCTGAGGAACTGGAGGAACAGATCACCCGTCTGCGTGGGGATCTCCAGCGCCGTCACGCTGCGCTCGTACGCATGCGTCACCTGGTCGGCAAGGTTGAGCAGGCTCGTACGACCGGCGACCAGTTCATGACGCAGTACTTCAGCGACAGGCGCACAGCCTCGTCCGCGATTGTCAGTGAATTGGACCGTGCGGCACGGGACGCCGGCATTCGGCCCAAAGAGCGATCGTTTACCTACGACCCTGTTGAGGGCAGCGAGACACTGTCGATGATGACCGTTGTAGCCAACTACGAGGGCACATACGGT
>DASQEG010000809.1:0-2725 GCA_035633775.1 Bryobacteraceae bacterium | reverse complement strand
CGTCGGGCCGTGACACGTGGTGACGGCCGCGTGGGCGAGGACATCACAGAGAACGCTCGCACGATCCGATCACTTCCACTGCGAATCGAGGACACAAGTGAGCTGGAGATTCGCGGCGAGGTCGTGATGAACCGCAAAGGTTTCGAGCGCCTGAACGCCGAACGGGACGCAGGAGGTCTGGGACGGTTCGCAAATCCGAGAAATGCGGCCGCGGGCTCACTACGCGTGCTCGAACCGGCCATCACTGCATCTCGCCCGCTTGAGTTCTATGCGTACTCCTTGCTGCAGGAAGGGCGGCCTGCCATGCCCCTGCACAGCGGTGCGCTGGACCGCCTCGAATCGTTGGGATTCAAGGTCAACACGCATCGAAAGGTCTGCGACAGCTACGAGGACGTGATCGGATTCATAACGCAGTGGGACGCAGGCCGTGACGAGCTGCCATACGAGATCGACGGTGTCGTAATCAAGCTCGATGACACACGAGCGCAGCAGGCACTCGGGTCGACTTCGAAAGCACCGCGATGGGCGATCGCATTCAAATATCCGGCACGGCAGGCCGAGACCGTCGTTGACAACATCGAAGTTCAGGTCGGCCGGACGGGCGCCCTGACGCCAGTTGCCCATCTTGCGCCCGTGACGGTGGGCGGCGTCACGGTCACGCGCGCGACGCTTCACAATGAGGACGAGATCGGGCGGCTCGGGCTGCAGCTTGGGGACACGGTGCTGCTGGAGCGCAGTGGCGACGTCATCCCGAAGGTAGTGCGCGTCGTGCGTCAGGGCGCTGCTCGCCGGCCTTTCACGATGCCCTCGGAATGCCCGGTGTGCGGCGGCCGCACAGTACGAGAGCCCGGCGAAGCGATAACGCGCTGCATCAACACGAACTGCCCTGCTCGATTGAAAGAATCCGTGCTGCATTTCGCGTCCCGGCCGGTGATGAACATCGATGGCGTGGGCGAGTCGCTGGTGGACCAGCTGGTCGACAGTGGCGCTGTCCGGAGCGTGGCGGACCTCTACGATCTCACCCCCGCGACACTCGAGCAGCTCGAGCGCATGGGCGCGAAATCTGCAGCACGTGTCGGCGCGAACATCGATGCGTCTCGGCGACAGCCTATGCCACGCGTCCTGAATGGCCTTGGCATACCGTTCGTCGGTGAACGCACTGCTGCACTTCTCGCCGAGCATTTCGGCAGCATGGACGCAGTCGCAGCGGCCGCCGAGGAGGAGCTTCAGGCCGCGCCTGAGGTCGGCCCCAAGGTGGCTCGTGCGATCCGCCGGTTCTTTGAGGAAGAGCAGAACCGGCTGCTTGTCGAGCGGCTTCGGGCGGCAGGCCTCTTCATGACTCATGAACGCAGGCGTGCTGCTCCGGCAGCGCCGTTGCAAGGCAAAACGTTCGTGCTTACGGGGACGCTGCCCGAGTGGAGCAGGGAAGAAGCGAAGGAACGCATCGAGGCGGTGGGCGGCAAGGTATCAGGCTCGGTTAGCCGGAAGACATCCTTCGTCGTGGCCGGCGAAGACGCGGGGTCGAAGCTCGATAAGGCTCGCGAACTTGGCATCCCCGTCATCGGGGAGGCCGAACTCAGAAGTATGATCGGAGCCGAATGAAGGAGCTGATCGCCACGCTCCTGAGCTGGGGGCTGGGCGGGTTATTTGTGGCAGCTCTGCTGGACGGTGTCGGCCTGCCGGTTCCGAGCGGGGTGGATGTGCTGGTGGTCTATCTGGCAACGCGCCTAGATACCGGTGTTTTCGCTCTTGCGGTGGTGGCCGTGCTTGGTTCGGTGGCGGGTAACATGCTGCTTTTCGCCCTCGCCAGACGAGGTGGCAAGGCTTTCCTCGAACGCAGAGTTCGCTCGAAACGATCACTGAGGTTACGCTCCTGGTTCGACCGCTATGGGTTGAGCACGGTGTTTGTGTCGGCTCTGGTCCCGCTGCCAGTGATGCCGATGAAGATCTTCGTGTTCTGCGCGGGAGCCCTGGGCGTTCATCCCGGCAGGTTTGCTGTCGTCTTCGTTGGAGCTCGCATTCCTCGGTACCTCGGCCTGGCGATGCTGGGCCGCGCTATGGGTGATGATGCTCTCGGCTGGCTCGGGCTCCATGTGTGGCACCTCGCCGGCTTCGCCGCCCTGCTGCTTGTAGTGCTTGTTGCGCTCGTCCGGCATGCCGAGCGTGCCACGGCACGCGGCGGCGCAGTGGTAGAGTGAATCTGGAAAACCCACACATTCAACGGAGGAACTCACGCTAAATGCGCAGAGTCAAAACGGCAGTTATCGGCGCCGGCTTCATGGGCAAGGTTCATTCAGAAGCGATTCGCCGACTCGGCCATGTAGAGCTTGCTGCCGTCGCTGCAGCCAATGCACGGGAAGCGGCGGCCTTCGGCCAGGCCATGGGCGTTGAGCGGTCGACGGGAGATTACCGCGAGCTACTGGCCGACACGGACATCGAAGCGGTCCACGTCTGCACGCCCAACGCGCTGCACTATCCCGTTTCCAAAGCGGCGCTCGAAGCGGGCAAGGCTGTGCTGTGCGAAAAGCCGCTCACTATGTCTGTGGCGGAGGCCCAGGAGATGGTCAGCCTCGCCGAATCAAAGCAGCTGGCCAACTGCGTCAATCACAATCTGCGCTACTACCCGGTGCTGCAGCACGTGCGCCGGTTCATCGAAGCAGGCGAACTGGGCGAGGTCCTTGTTGTTCAGGGCAATTACTCGCAGGACTGGCTGCTTTACGATACC
>DASQEG010000808.1:0-4857 GCA_035633775.1 Bryobacteraceae bacterium | reverse complement strand
TGCAAGATTTGCACAGATAATTAGCAGAATCAACCCAACCGCTGCCTGTAAAACGATGATCGGACGGCTGGCACTCCCAACGACTGCTTCCTGTAACGTCCGCAATCGCAGAATGTGGTCCGCTGACCGCGCGGCCTCACTTGTTGGGACATGGTCTACCGCGCCAACACGTTCTCCCCAGTTTCTCAGGAGCGCCGTCAACTCGGACTGTGCCGCCTGGGCGGATACGCCGTCTTTCAGTCGCCCAACGACGTAGAGGACATGCGCCCCGCGTTGCCGCGCTGTATTCGGGTGTAGCCAGAGTGGCAACCACACCTCGGTGTGATTGTCCATGATGTCGGCCCGGGGTGGCATGATGCCAACGATCTCGTGCAGACGGCCCTCGATTTGGACCTTTTCTCCAACGACCTGCCGACCACCGAATGCCCTTTGCCAGAGTTCGTGCGAGAGTATTGCGATCGGCGGC
This sequence comes from Bryobacteraceae bacterium, assembly GCA_035633775.1. GTDB lineage: Bacteria > Acidobacteriota > Terriglobia > Bryobacterales > Bryobacteraceae > JAWXCM01. The sequence goes on along the minus strand of DASQEG010000808.1, from coordinate 4,391 downwards.
GGCAGCGTTCCAATCCAACGCGCTGTTTCCTCCTTGCTGAACAAGCGCCCGTGCTCCGGCTGTATGCCGAGCGCCTCCAGCAGATGTGCATCCACGGAAATCGAGCGTACCCTCAGAGGTCGATCCGCAGCACTGACGTTGACTTCGCCGGTTCTGTACGCCGTGCCACCGGTGGAGTACGCGCCAACTGCTGCGAAGGAGCGATTCATCTGACGAAAGTCCATGTACTCTGGTGCGGATAGCGCATTTTGGGCACCCCCGGTTGCCGGAGATTCTGCTGACAAGTACATGAGCTGATCGGGTTTCGAATACTCAAGGGGTCGCAGCAGTACTCCCTGAACGATCGTGAAAATGGCAGTGTTCGCTCCGATGCCGAGTGCGAGCGTCACGACCACAACTCCGGCGAATCCGGGACTCTTCACAATGGATCGAGCAGCGTAGCGTATGTCTCTTACGAAATCCTCGACGAAACTTACACGGCGCATTTCGCGGCATTGCTCCTGGTATTGGGTAGTGCCTCCGATACTGCGCTGTGCAGCACGACGAGCCTCGTCAGGCGGCATTCCGGATGAAATGTTCTCTTGAATAAGCTGATCCACGTGGAAACGGACTTCGGCTTCAAGCTCCGAGTCAATGGTCGAACGACGAAACACCGATCGAAGCCGCAGACGGGCTTTGTCGAGAATGCGCACGCTACGCCTCCTGAACCACCCGTTGATGGCATTCGAAAGACGGACCCAATTTGCCAGTCCGTTGTCCAGTTGTTTCCGGCCCGAACGGGTCAGTGAGTAGAACTTTGCCATCGGGCCCGTCTCAGTCGCTCGCCGCTCCGCTTTGAGCACTCTCGATCTCCTGATCCTGAAGACCATCTCGCTCGAACCGAAACGTGGGCTTCCCCATCAGGCCTAGATTATCAACAATTGTTGACGCTCATAGCGTCCCGACTTCCGAGCCGGCATCTTTGGCTCCATTGATGGAGTTCAATCCATCTATTGCGTACGTTGGTACTTGCTCATCACGCCCGAACGACGGCGTCACCGGAAGCTGACCGCGGGATCAGGAACGAGGAGGCAGGCATCGTACCTGCAGACCCGCAGATGACGTCCGCCGCCAAGGCGTAATCGCCACCTCCACTCGAACTCACGGCGATCCTCGATGCCCAAGGCACGCGGTCGATAGATTACGAACGCCAGCACTATGTGACCGCTCCTGCTAGCCTACAGACTGGGTCCAATTCAATCGATCTGGGCGCCTGGATGCAGAATCGTAGTATGGGTGATGACGTCGCCTTAACTGCAGGGCTGCACTTTGTGAAACATGACTAGACTGGGAGGATGTTGATGAAGTCGGCGAGTGCGGCACTGCTTCTAACCCTGGTTGCGACGGCTTGGGCCCAGGTCAATGTGGGCCAGCAAAAGCCGGAAGCCACTCTGCCCTTTAACATGACTACAACGGCGACCTTTGGGCTACCCTGGCGGATCGCCTTCCTGCCCGATGGCCGCATGTTGGTCACTGAAAAGATCGGGCCCATCTGGTTGGTATCCCCGCAAGGAGAAAAGGTCGCGCCCCTGAGCGGCACGCCACCAGTCTATTGGCAGGGCCAGAATGGCATGCTCGGCGTTTTCGTCTCGCCTAATTACGCCACCGACCAGAGCATCTACGTCACCTATATCGAACCTGGTGACTATGGCGGCGGCCAAACCCTCGCCCGCGCGAGGCTGAACGCCGGACGTAACCCACGCTTTGAAAAATTCGAGGTGCTGTGGCGCCAGATGCCCCGCGGTAAGGGCGGCCAGGCCGGTGGCCAGATTGCCTTCTCCCCCGACGGCCAGTACCTGTTCATGGCGGTTGGCGACCGCCAGCGCATGACTCCGGCTCAGGACCCGGACCAACCCGTTGGCAAGATCCTCCGCCTCACGCTCGATGGCAAACCCGCGCCGGACAATCCTAACGCTGGTAAACAGGGTGCGGCCACCATCGCCTTGATCGATCCGCCGCGCAATACAGAACTTGCCAAAACAGCGAAGCCGGTAAGCACGTACACCTTCGCCGGACCGAATCTCACCCTGGCCGAAACCTGGGCCAGCGGCTTTCGCGCACCGTACGGCCTGGCGTTTTCGCCAGCGGGCGAGTTGTGGGAGCTCGAGCATGGTCCACGCGGTGGTGACGAACTGAACCTCGTCGAAAAAGGAAAGAACTACGGCTGGCCGGTGGTCTCGTACGGCATGAACTATGACGAGGTCCCCATCCCCAGTCATGACACCCGGCCCGAGTTCGCGAAGCCTGTGCTGTACTGGACGCCCGTAATTGCGCCCGGCAATCTGATGTTCTACCGTGGCGACAAGAGCTTCCCCCAGTGGAAGGGCAGCGGCTTCGTCACCGGCCTCGGCAGCCGTGCGCTGGTCCGCATTCAGTTTGATGGGAAAGGCGGAGCCAAGGCAGCTGAGCGCTGGGATGTCGGCAAACGAATCCGCGATGTAGCACAAGCCCCCGACGGCTCGTTGTGGATGCTCGAAGACGCGAACCCCGGCGCTCTGATTCACGTGACGCCGAAGTGAGGACAGTCCTCCTACGATTCACCGGACTCATGCTGCTGATAGCGGGATTGTATGGCCAGCAGCAGCCGGTTCCTTTCAACCATAAGAAGCACGTGGCCCTCGGACTCAAGTGCAACTCGTGTCACAAAAACCCTGAACCTGGTGAGCTCATGACGTATCCAGCGGAGAGTTTCTGCTTGAGCTGTCACCAGACCGTTAAGTCGGATAGTCCGCACATTCAGAAGCTCGCCGCGGCTGCCAATGAGAAGAAGCCGATCCCCTGGGTCCGCGTCTATCGCCTCCCGGACTATGTTTACTTCAGCCACCGTGTGCACACCCAGGCAGGCGCGGCCTGCGAGACCTGCCATGGACCGGTTCGCGATCGCGACGTCATCACCAAAGAGGTAGCGAACGATATGCGTTCCTGCATGGCGTGTCATGCCGCGTCGAAAGCATCCAACGACTGTGGCACCTGCCACGAAGAGCGTTGAGACCTGCTCCTTTGGCCTGTCGTCGACGAGCAAATCCGGAAACTTTCCCTGCCGCCTCGATAAACACGAAGTGCGTAGGGCGATGCCGAAAACGATGCCATTCCACTTCGACGTAGTTGCCGATGCTGGTCGTGTTCCTTCCCGACGTTTTTGCGTCCCTGGTGCGCGAAGGCAGGGCTGAGAACGAAGTCCTGTTACTCAGCCACTAACGTCGTTGTCGGTCAGATGAAGGCGATGCTACTTAGGCCTTCGAGACCTCGGCGATGAAACTGGCGATGAAGCGCTCGATCTGGGCTGGTGGCAGGTTGTAGCGGGTGACGGTGTCCGGCTGGCCAAGATTGCCGCTGATAACAAAGGCGCGCAACCCCGCGAGCCCAAGGCTTTTCGCCTGCGCGACGCTAAGGCCGCCGACTACCTGAACAGGGGCGGCCTTGCCGACACGTTCGAAGATGGCGCGGGCCATGTGACCGAGATAGTCGCTCTCGATGAGCTTGGGGTCGGCGCGCCGGGCGTCGGACTGCAGGTGAACGCCGACCGCGTCCACACCGGCCTCCAGCATGCGAAGCGCGACCTCAGCGGCTTGCGACGCCGGGCCCTGGTGCGGTACGAGGATATCGGCAAAGGCGAGCCGCGGGAGTTCGGAGCCGGTACGCCTGAACTCGTCGCGCACGGCGCAGACCGCCTTGGCCGTATCCACACCCGCGAGCGCGAGAAAATCGATGATGTTGCCGCCGCCTGCATAGACGCCACGCGCCTCGGAGGCACCGCCGTCCATCGTCTTCATATCGGCCAGGAGGAGCGCCTTGGGAAACTGCGTTCGGAAGGCTGGTACGACGTTTGAGACGCCTTCGTTCTTGAGCAGCGGCGTGCCCATTTCAACGATGTTCACGCCGCCGGCCAGCGCCGCACTGGCAACCCTCAGTCCCTGCTGCAGGGTGGCCACGTCGACCGAGATCTGGAAAGTGAAGCGCGTTCTGAGCTGATCGAGGACGCGGGCGGAAGCTGGGTGGGTCTGCTTCCCCACTTGGCCCGAGGCATGCCCGGGCCGCATGATCTCGAAAACGGCACCGGCCGCCGGCCCGCTCAGAGCGAACCAGCGCGCGCTGTCGAGGAACAATCGCCGGTCGATCTGTGCGTGCCGAGTTTCGCTAAGGAGCTCAAGCGACTTCTGTAGAAAGTCGGACGGTTTCTGACGGTCCATAATCGCGGCTCCTTGAGGGATGTAGCCTCATGTTAACCTCGAACGTTCCTGTGGTCCCCGCGCCTGCGCTCCTAAGACCTGAGGCACAGTGCCGCGACGCTGTTGCTCGTTCAGGGAGTTCATCCAAGAGCTGTTCAGGAGATCGGTGGATGGTCCGACATC
>DASQEG010000807.1:0-18434 GCA_035633775.1 Bryobacteraceae bacterium | reverse complement strand
AACTACAACGTGCTGTACGGCAGCGTGGGTGCGGTCATCGCGCTGCTGGTCTGGATGTATCTGCTGAGCGTTATAGCACTCGTCGGCTGCGAGTTCAACGCGGAGCGTGAACGGGCGCTCTCCCCCACAGCCGAGATTCGTTGACGGGCAGCATCGGATACTGAATATATATGGCGTACAGGCTCGCAGTGGACTATCGTCCCCGGGGCGATCAGGGGGCCGCGATCGAGCAGTTGCTGGACGGATTGCGTTCTGGTGAGCAGCATCAGGTGCTGCTGGGCGTCACTGGCTCGGGAAAGACGTTCACCATGGCCAAGGTGATCGAGCAGTCCGGTCGTCCGGCACTGGTACTCGCACATAACAAGCTGCTCGCGGCTCAGCTCTATGGAGAGTTCCGACAGTTCTTTCCGGACAATGCGGTCGAGTACTTCGTCAGCTACTACGATTACTACCAGCCCGAGGCTTACATTCCTTCCGGCGACGTATACATAGAGAAGGAAGCGACGATCAACGACGAGCTCGACAAGCTGCGTCTGGCCGCGACCAAGTCGCTGTTCGAGCGGCGCGATTGCGTCATTGTGGCGAGCGTAAGCTGCATCTACGGCCTTGGTTCACCCGAGGCGTACTACGGCATGCTCCTGATGCTTAACAAGGGGCAGAAGATCTCGCGCAAGGACCTTCTGGCAAGGCTGGTCGAGATCCTGTATGAGCGCAACGACGGGGACTTCCGGCGCGGTACCTTTCGCGTTCGCGGCGACGTTGTCGAGCTCTTCCCCACGTACGATGACAACGCCTACCGCATTGAGTTCTGGGGTGACGAGATCGAGAGCCTTTCACAAATCGATCCACTCCTGGGTCAGGTGAAGCAGACCTATCTGAGGCTGCCGATCTATCCGAAGACGCATTACGTGATGACGCCAGAACAGCGCGGGCGTGCACTCAAGAGCATCGAAGAAGAGCTCCACCAGTGGCACACGGAGTTGGAGAAGCGCGGCAAGCTGATCGAGGCTCAGCGCCTGTGGCAGCGGACAAACTTCGATCTGGAGATGATCCGCCAGATTGGATACTGCCATGGCGTGGAAAACTACTCGAGGCACTTCTCCGGACGCCTGCCTGGCGAAGCACCTCCCACGCTGCTGGACTATTTGCCTCCCGATGCAACTATATTCATCGACGAGAGCCACCAGACGGTACCGCAACTCCAGGGTATGTATCACGGCGACCGCTCGCGCAAGGACATCCTGGTGGAGTTCGGCTTCCGTCTGCCGAGCGCACGTGACAACCGGCCGCTCGCGTTCGAGGAGTTCGAGAATCGTGTAAACCAGGTCGTCTATGTATCGGCGACACCGGGCCCGTACGAACTAACGAAGTCCGCAGGCGTAATTGTGGAGCAGATCATTCGGCCAACAGGCCTGATCGATCCGCCCGTTGAGATCCGTCCCATTAAAGGGCAGGTTGATGATCTGCTGAATGAGATCCGACTTCGCGCCGAGAAGAATGAGCGTGTACTGGTGACCACGCTTACGAAACGTATGGCTGAGGACCTTGCTGAGTACTACGCTGAGGTCGGCGTCCGCTGTGCCTGGATGCACTCGGAGGTGAGCGCGCTCGATCGTGTAAAGATCATCCGGGATCTGCGCCGCGGCGAGTACGATGTGCTGATTGGAGTGAATCTGTTGCGTGAGGGGCTGGATCTGCCCGAGGTATCGCTGGTTGCTGTACTTGACGCCGATAAAGAGGGATTTCTCCGATCGAGCGGGTCGCTGATCCAGACGATCGGCCGAGCAGCGCGCAACCTGAACGGGCGGGCGATTTTGTATGCTGACGTGATCACTGACAGCATGCGACGAGCGCTGAACGAAACGGATCGGCGCCGCGCAATCCAGCAGGCATACAACATTGAGAACGGCATTACGCCACAGTCCATCGTTAAACCGATCGATCTCAGCCTTGTTGCGATCGCCGAAGCGGACTACGTGACGGTACCGGTGGAGCCGGAAACGCCGGCCGAGGCCTTAAGCGCTGAAGATCGGGAACACCTGCTGACGCAGTTGGAAGCGCAGATGCGCGAGTACGCGAAGAAGTTCGAATTCGAGAAGGCGGCTCAGGTGCGTGACCGTCTAAAGGCGATCAAAGCTAAAACCATCTATGAAGAAGCCTCTGCGGGTGGCGCTGGTGTGCGCCGGGGCGATGAATAGCGGTTCTCTCAGCCGATTCCCACGCCTTCGCGAGCGGATCTCCTGGGTGATGTCGACCACGCCCTCGGCTGCCAGCCGGGCTGCCAATTCGCTGGGCCGTGGGAAGCCTGTCCGCTGCAGCAGCGAAATACAAGTGGCCGATGTGTTTGCGATCCGGGCCCCGGAGGCACACGTTAATAGGTTGATCCATGACCTGTCGACCTGCGGGATCGCCTGGGAAGGTCGTGTTGTCGTCATCCTTGATTCCGTTCTCGACAGCGGCGCCCTCGCTCGGGTCGAGCAGGCGGGTGCGTATGCCGCCAGCATCGACTGTGTCAACACGATTGGCGATCATCCGCTGGTCGAGGGACATGAGGAGGCGTTGCGGCTGCTCGGCACACTTTGCGACCTGAAGTCGCATCGAGCTCTGGAATTGCGCAAAGGCGCGAAAGCCGATTACATGAATGCAGTGAACTGCGCTAACAGCAGCTTTCTGCCGCTTGTGGGGGAACTCGTAGAGTGCCTGATGAAAGCTGGAATGACGAAAGCCGCTGCGGATAACGCAGCGGCTTCTCTCTTCACTTCAGCTGTGCAGGCGTGGACGCGTGCAGGACGAAGGCTGCTCAAACGGCAGCCTTCACCTCTGACATCGAAACATGTGTCGGAGGCACGCGTCTGTCGCGACTGACATCCAGCCTGTTCGAGCTGTGCATCTTCGCAACCACCGTCAGCGCCTGTGCAACCACCTGATCCATGTTGTAGTACTTGTAGGTTGCCAGCCGGCCGACGAAATGGACGTTTGGCGTCGCATCTGCAAGTGCCTGGTACTGCTTGTACAACAGAGCATTCTCAGGGCGGGGCACCGGATAGTACGGGTCACCTTCTGCACGGGGGAACTCGTAGACTACCGCGGTTTTGTTGTGCACCTGACCTGTCAGGTACTTGAACTCCGTAACGCGGGTGTAGGGCTGCGACTCGCTCGGGTAGTTCACGACAGGCGCGGTCTGGAAGAACTCGCGCTCGTGGGTTTCGTGCTTGAACTCGAGCGAGCGATAGGGCAGCTTTCCGTAGCGGTAGTCGAAATACCCATCGACCGGACCCGAGTACACCATCTCGCCGTACTTCACTTCACTCTGAAGATCACGGTAGTCGACGTTCACAGCAATCGTGATGTTCGGGTGATCGAGCATGTTCTCGAACATCCGCGTGTAGCCATGAAGCGGCATGAACTGGTACGTGTCTCCAAAGTACCGGTCATCCGTATTGGTCCGCACGGGAATGCGGGCCGTTACTGACGCATCCAGCTCGGATGGATCCAGTTCCCACTGCTTCCGCGTGTAACCACGGAACATCTTCTCGTACAACTCGCGACCAACGCGATTCACGACAACGTCCTCTGACGTTCGGAGTACTTCCTTTTTCTCCGCGTGATCCTCAAAGAACCGCTCTACTTCTGTATCTGTCTCCAGCTTGAGCCCGTAGAGCAGGTTGATGGTCGTGCGATTGATCGGGATTGGTACCAGTCGGCCATCGACGCTGGCCAGCACACGATGCTCGTAAGGGCGCCACTGCGTAAATTGCGAAAGGTACTCAAACACCTCCGCCGAATTTGTGTGAAAGATATGCGGACCATACTTGTGGACGAGGATGCCATCGTCGTTGTAGTGGTCGTATGCGTTGCCGCCGATGTGATTCCGGCGATCACAGATAAGAACGCGTTTGTTGAATTTGCGCGCCAGTCTCTCCGCGATGACGCTGCCCGCAAATCCGGCTCCGACAATCAGGTAGTCGTACATAGTGGCTTTAGACCTTCTCCCTGATTAGTCGCCGAGAGCGGCCGTCTGCGCCGGCTCCATCATGCCCGCTGACGCAACGGTCTTCAGTTCACGACGCACGATCCGGCTCTCGATGAGATCCGCCATGCGTTTGTGTGTGATGTCCCAGGACATACCGGCAAGCAGAGTGTCGCGGCGTGCCGCCCAATCCGCATCGCTCGCGTCGACCTGGAGAGCACCGTCCAGTTCCACGGCGAACGGCTCCGGCTCATCGGCAATGCGCACAAGGCGCTGTACTGCATAAGGCCGGACAACATCGGTGATCGAGGTCGACACAACCGGAAGTCCTGCAGCAAGATACTCCGGCGTCTTGGTCGGGCTGATGAAGCGGGTGGACTCGTTGTGCGCGAACACCAGCATGGCGGCATCCCATCCTGACATGTAAGCCGGCAGCTCCTTGTAGCTCTTGCCGCCCAGGTAGTGGATGTTGTCAGCTTTCGGCAAACTCGCGGGATCAATTTTCACTACAGGTCCGACGATGACGAACTGGACGTCGGGGCGGAGCTGAGCAACTCCGCGAAGCAGTTCGGAATCGAAACGCTCATCGATCACGCCCGCGAAGCCGACGCGGGGATGAGCGATGTGGGCCTGATCCGCTGGTTCCTGCTGGTTGGCGCGTGCCTGCGCAAAATGGGTGAAGTCGATGCTGCTCGGGAATGCGTGCAGGTCGGAGTGACGACCTACCTTCGCCTCATACAGGCTCTGACCGCCGGTAAAGACCAGATCTGCGCGACGCAGCAACTCGGCCTCACGATCCTTCATCTCCTGCGGAGCGCCTTTGAAGGCCGAGAGCTCGTCCATGCAGTCGAAAACGGTAAGGCGAGGCTTCAGGTGCGAAGAGAACGAGAGCGCCATCGGCGTGTAATACCAGAGCAGATGATCTTTGATGCCGTACTCAGCGAGCATGTTGTTCAGCAGCAGCTTCTGAATGGTTTCGCGCGTCGTTTGGCTCAGATTTTCCGGCACCTGCGGGACCATGACGTTTACACCGGACTCGGCGCAGACGTGCTGCTGCATGCGCGGAGTTCCGTCGGTGGGAACAGGCTCTTCCACAAAGAAAACACGACCGTTACGTGCGAATCTACTGAGGAGATGCTGGGGTCGCTGGTACACAAAGCCCCACCGTAGGTGGGACAGGCAAACCAGGTCTGCAGGCATTAGCTTCGTAGTCATATTGGAATTCTTCATGGCATCTCCCCTCTGAGTTGTTGGTAAACAGCTGAACAACAAAAGCAGGCTAGGCAAACGTCACGGCGCGTTCAGCGCTGCAGGCCAGGAGTGTCTCTTGCAGCGCGCCGAAGCGCTGTTGTTGCCGAGCCAGTTCATTGGCCAGCGGATTATAGATCGTTCTGTCACCAGAGTTGTTACAGTAATCCCACAAGCCGTTGTGGCAGTGGCGGTCGTCCGCCCATCCCGGATGGTTCACCACCGGGTAGAGGCAGATGCCTTCGACCGGAACTCCGTTCAGGACTGCTTTTTCAACCTCGTCGCAGATGTACGCCAGCCACTCCGGACGAAGGTCGTCTTCGATGCCCGTTTCGGCAAGGAACAGCGGGCGCTTATATCGGTTGCACACAGCCGCAAGCATCTGCCAGAGAGGGCGGTAGCGGGTGTCCGTACGATCGAGTACGGGCCCGCCGGGATAAACCCATTGGTTATGCACGTAGTAATTGCAGCCAACGATGTCGAGATAACGCGGATGTCCGCCTAATTCCGGACAAACCGCTCCGACAAGCATGTCCCAGGCCTGATACTGCGCCGTGCAGTATCCGTCAGCTTCGGAGCGCGCTGCCGCAGAGGCGTCCGCGGCCGGCACGATGTGGATAAGAGGATCCGGCTGGACAAATCTGGCACTCGGAATCTCGTCACGAATGGCTTCAATTGCGGCTATGCTGGCGCGAATCAACTGACATTTCAGCTCAAATCCCCTGCCTCGTTCGAAGGGCCCGAACAGTGCATGCTCGCCCGCAGCCCAGGAAAAAAACGAGATCTCGTTGACAGGCGTAAACCAATATGGGCCAGGAAGTTCCGAGCCCAGCAAGCGAGCCGTGGCACGGGACATGCGGGCGAAGCGGTCTACGAATTCCGGCGAAAATATGTCCAGCCCGTCGGGCCACCCGTAATGACAAAGATCCCAGATAATCTGCATTCCGGTCCGGCGCGACGCATCCACCTGTGAGCGAAGCGACTCAAAGCAATACTCACCCGGAACCGTCTCGATCAGGTGCCATCGTACGCCGTCACGGCACGCCTTCAGCCCACAGCTCATCAACCGCCTATAGTCCTGTTCGGCAAAGCGGTCGTGACAGGTTGAATCAATCAGATCAAGCCTTTGCTGGGAAGTTCGATAGTGGCTGGAGCACTCGAACCCCCCTAGAAAGAAGCTGCTAAAGCCGCACGTTGATTGCAAGATATCTTCTCCGGTCTGCTCTCAATTCCGTCTGAATTCCACCAGCCGTGGCGTTATTGCTGCGCAGCAAACGATAGACTCTCAGGACGGTCCGACGTTTCTCGCAAACGGCTTACCGGTGTAACAGTGCGCGCCAGTAGGCGTCCTTCAACCGGGAATCCCGCCATGGAGCCGATTGAGACCACAGGCCTGGAGTCAAAGGCGAACTGGCGTACAGAAGTGCGACGCGTTCTGACGGTTCGCTGGCCGGAGGTGCGTAGCCTTTTGGCTACAACGGTCAACAACTGGTCCGAGCACAACATTCCGCGCCTGGGCGCCTCCGTTGCGTTCTACACGTTGCTTTCGCTCGCTCCCCTGCTGGTGATTATCGTCGCCGTAGCAAGTGCGGCTTTTGGGCGGCGGGCAGCCCAGGGTCAACTCGTGTGGCAGATTCAGGACACTATTGGGCGGGAAGCTGCCGAGACTGTCCAGGAGCTTCTCAATGCCGCACAGGCACCGGGTATCGGGACGCTTGCAGCAGTGCTTGGCAGCCTGGCACTTATGTACGGCGCCACGGCAGTGGTCGCGGAACTTCGCGACGCGCTCAACACGATCTGGTGTGTGCCGAAAAAGCCCGAGACGGGAATTCAAAGCCTGCTTGCAATTGTGCGGGATCGAACATTTGCTTTTGCGACCGTGCTCGGCATCGGATTCCTGCTGCTAATTTCGTTAGCCGTGAACGCAGCGCTAACCGCTTTGAGCGGGCGGTATGAGCGCTGGTTCGGCGGGTTCAAGTACCTTCTGCAGTCTGCGGACCTTGTGATCTCGTACGTGGTCATCGCTTCGCTGTTTACGCTGCTTTACAAACTGCTCCCCGATGTCCATCTGCAGTGGAGTGATGTCATTCCGGGAGCTCTGGTGACGTCAGCACTGTTCAGCATCGGCAAGGTTCTGATCGGAATCTATCTCGGGACCGCAAGCATCGGCAGTACCTACGGAGCCGCAGGTTCGCTCGTTGTGCTGCTGCTGTGGGTGTACTACTCGGCGCAGATCTTCTTCTTAGGAGCAGAGTTCACCCAGGCGTGGGCGCAGACGTTCGGTTCGCGGCCTTGCGACAGCTTGGACAAGAACGTGGTGATAGCAGCTACGATCAGCGAAGTGACGGGACCTGCTGTCGACGATGACAAAGCCCGGGTAACGCTCACGTAGCTTATAGCCGCGGCGGAGTCGTCACTACGACGGCTATGGCCGGCTGCCTGGACAGGCCCCGATACGCGTGCGGTTCGGAGGAGTCGAAGTACACGCTGTCCCCGGCTTCGAGCACGAACTCGTCCGAAGCATAGCGAATCCCGAGTGTTCCTTCGAGAACATGAATGAATTCAGCACCTTCGTGGAAGTGTTCCGTAATCTCACTAGGTGCCCGGCGCGGGAACTCAGCCTGATAAGCCTGCAGGCTTTTCTCCTGTGCTGAAAAAGCAAGGCACTCGAAGAAGTAGTCGGGCTTGACGGAGGAGGGGCGATCCGGAAACCGGAGACGCTCCGAGGCTCGGACGATCATGAACGGGCGGCGCCGCTTTCGTTCCGTGAAGAAGTAGTCCAACCCGACATCGAACACCATCGCGATCCGCGCCAGAGTCGCCAAAGTGGGGACCAGCTTACCATTTTCCAGCTGCGACAGCATGGAGGCGGATAGCCCTGTGTGTTTCCCGAGGTCCACCAGCCCGATCTTCTTACGTAGCCGCAGCTGCCGTAATTTCGAACCAAGTTCGTAGGACGAGAGAACCCGCCGAATTGTTGCTTCGCTGCTTTCACTCACCTCAGATTCATTATCACTGAAATGAGCGAGCGGGGTTTTCTGCTCACTGAACTGCTTTTCAGTAGCCTCTGGAGTAGTAGGGAAATCGCTGGTACTGTCGTCCATGGGAGCCCGGAGATTGGACTTCCGGACATAGTACAGCGATGCAAAACCACGACACTGTCGATCTGAAATCGCTTGCAGACGAGAGACTTGTGTCCCTCGCTCAAGCCGGCAGCAACCAGGCTTTCGAGGTGCTGATGGAACGTCATTATCGAACGTGTCACAAGCTGGCGTGTTCGATTCTGCGTGACCGGCAGGACGCCGAAGACGAGGTGCAGAATGCGTGCTGGAAAGCATACGAGCACATTGGCAAGTTTCAGCAGGATTCGCGTTTTTCAACCTGGCTGACGCGCATCGTCGTAAACCAGTGCCTCATGCGCCTTCGCCAGATCCGCCGCTCCCGCCTCGTCTACCTCGAGGACACCGTGGCTGAAGACTCGCGGCCGGTCGATCTTGCCGAGCCCTCAGCCTCGCCCGAGCAGGTGCTCGCCAAGACTGAAGTCGCAGAAGTACTTGAGCATGAGATCCGGCGCATCCCACCGCTGCTCCGCAAGGTGTTCCTGCTGCGGGACGTGCAGCAACTTCCGATGGAAGACGTAGCGCACGCGCTCGGCATCTCTGTTGCCGCAGCGAAGTCGAGGCTGTTGCGCGCACGGCAGGAGCTTCGCGGGCGTCTGGAGAAGCACCAGGGCCGGTTGGGAGCTGCTACGCTGCTGGCCTGACGTTCACTCGAAACAGCCCTCGGGGGTTAGCGTCATGCTCCAGCACGACGGGCTCGCCCAACGCTGTTTCGAAGAACACTTTCAACTCGGGTGCGACGGCCTCAAACGTCGCATCCGAGTTGGGTGCGAGAATACGGTCGTTCACGAACACCTGGAGATGGTTGGTCGAGAACCGGGCCTTACCTTCGAGATCCGATTCCAGCTGTCGTGCTCCTGTCGTTACGGCCTTCCACGCATACAACAACTGCTCCTGCGTCGTACCGTGCGAAACAAGACGGTGGTTGTACAGGAAACCCGGACGAATCTCGCGATGATCGACGCTGTAAAACCCGTCATGCCCGATGAGCATGACTCCAGGCCCGGCGGGCACATGTGAGTAGTCCGTCACATCGATCAGCATGCCGGGAACGGCGCTGTCCTGAATCCAGCGGTGAAAGATCGGAATCAGCCGCTCGGGTTCCAGCTCCGAGCCTGTCTCGGCGAAAAGCTTGATGTTGACGTGTTGAAGCGCTTTCACGCTTTCACCGCCACCGCCGTCTGCTGCAGCAGGCGTGCATAGCACGAGTGGCAAGCCTCAATGAAGAGCTGTGCCTCTTCGATCAACTGATGGGCGCGCTCGGCATCGTAGTCAGATACATCCTTTGACCAGGCCTCGAAAAAGTACTGTGCGAATTTGCCCCCGGTGAACGGGTCGTAGAAAAGCTCCGTGTCGTAGAAGAGCTCACGGAACCGAGCAATGGCGGTACTCGGGTCCTTCGCTGTTTGTCCTCTGTGCAGCAACAGCGCCTGAGCGCCATGCAGCATGGTTTCCTTAGCCATTGATGCAGCCTGCGCAGCTTCTCCGCGCTCCAGCACCAGCTGAGCCTCGAAGACTTCACGCTCACACGCAGTCAGAGCGAACTCAGCGGGTGAAACGATCTCACCGGCGCACTCTCCCTCACCGAGGTCGCCGACGGTATACGACCTCGCGTCGCCCCAATCCTGATAAAAACTCGAATCGCTCTCGTGTGGTGGAACCTGCATCAGATCGTCGAGCATCTTTTTGCATTCCGCCTTGCCGATGCGCTTGATGAATGCACCGAACGGTTCGTTGCCCTGCCGTTCCGTGACGAAGCGCGCAGTCATGCGGTCCACGACATCGGGGATACGCTTGGATGGAACTGCACCTATGGCGAGTCCGTACGAGCCCGCATTACGCTCCCATTGGCCGCCGAGCACCACCTGGAAGTGCGGAACTGCGAAGCCGTTCTTTACACGGCTCATGCCGTAGAAGCCAAGGTCAGCTACATGGTGCTGACCGCATGAGTTGAAGCAACCGCTGACTTTGATGTGCAGTCCGCGCACCGCCTCGTCCAACTCGTACCAGCGTTCTGCCAGCCGCTGGCGCAACTCACCGGCAAGGCCGCGTGAGGACGAGATACCCAGCTTGCACGTATCTGTTCCGGGGCATGCCACGATGTCAGTGATGGTTCCGGCTCCGGCCTGTCCCAGATCCGCCGCCTTGAGATCCCGATAAACGTCGGGCAGATCTGCTTCGGCCACCCACCGGATCACGAAGTTCTGCTCGACCGTCGTCCGGATCGTCTCGCGCGTGTACTTGCGGACGATGTCGGCCAGCGCTCGAAGCTGGTCCGAAGTGATGTCGCCCAGAGGCAGCGCCACCGTGACTACTGCGTAGCCGGCCTGGCGCTGCCCGTAGACATTTCGGTCGTACCAGGTCTGGAACTCGCGGTCTGAGGCTGCATTCCGGATCTGCAGGAACTGCGGAGGGCGGAGCGGCTGCTCTTCCGCAGCCGCGACGTCCTTCAGGTAGTCAGTCCAGCGCGGATCGGGAGTTAGAAGTGCACGCTCCTCCAGCACAAGACGTCGGAATTCATCAATCCCCAGCTTGCTGATCACGAACTTCAAGCGCGCCGTGTTGCGGTTCTTCTTTTCGCCCACACGAGCAAATACCCGGGATATCGCTTGAGCGAGCGGCAGCAGTTCCTCTTCGGGTACGAACTCGTCGAAGAGTTTCGCCTGCTGCGGAACAGTTCCGAGTCCGCCCCCGACGTACACGGCGAAGCCACGTTTGCCGTCCCGAACTGCGGCGATCGCACCGAAGTCGTGAAGGCTGGTCAGAGCGCATGCTTCATCGGCACAACCGGAGAACGCGATCTTGAACTTGCGTCCGAACGCCTGGCAGTCAGGATGGCCGAGAAGGAACCAGGTGATTGCGTTGGCGTACGGTGTTACGTCGAAAGCCTGCGTCCGGCAAACTCCGGCAATCGGACAGGCGGTGACGTTACGCACAGTGTTGCCACAGGCCTCACGCGTCGTAATCCCCACCGCGGCCAGCCGGCGCATGATCGTCGGCGTGTCTTCGATGTGAATGAAGTGCAGCTGAAAGTCCTGCCTGGTGGTGATGTGCGCGATTGAATCGGAGTATTCCTCCGCCAGCTCGGCTAACAAGTCGAGCTGCGTGGCGTTCATGCCTCCAAACGGAATCTTGATGCGCTGCATCCCGGGCGCATCCCACATCGTCCCGGGACCTTTCGTGTTCGGGGTAGGGTATGAGAGCTTGCGGCTCTGCTTGCCGTCGTGCCGCTGACCGTTGTCGTAGCGCTGGCCATACGAGCCGCGGCGCAAGCGAGTCTCGGCGAATACTTTGTCGTCAATCTTCCCCTGCTTCTTGAGAAAGATCTCGTTCTCGTAGATGTCGATCTCGCGTCCGAACTGCTCCGGAACGCCGTTGCCCAGGCGTGCTTTCCACTCGCTATTGCTGGCTTTCAACCTTCTCCCCTATTCTCTATCGAGATTATCATGATTGCGCTCGCGTAGCCCTGAACACGCCGGCAACTGCCGCCCGGCGTAATAGTTCAGTCCATAACGGATACCGCGATTCTGGGCGTCGCTGCAGTCCGTAGTGCCCCTGCGCTCCATCTGATGCCACCGTGGCCGCGCGGACGCAACTCGATCAAGGTCAGGCAATGCAACTGCTTCGAGCCACAGGACAGCTCCCGCTGCCGAGGCGACAGCCGCCGCAAAGCCCCAGTGCCGATCCCGACGTTCGATGAGTGCGACGCCCAGTGCGGCCGCAGCGATCACGGCAAGTGCCACGGGATTGACCTCCGCCGACGATGCACGTCGCAGACCGGAAGCCACCGCGGCCGGCAACACTGCCGCTGCAACAGGCACCACGAGTAGCAACAGGGACGCAAGCGTGCCCGCCAGCGGGATCTGCCGCTTCGACAGACCGATGCCGCAGAGCACGGCGATGGGCGGAAGAATCGGCAGTACGTATCCAGGGAGCTTGTTGGTCGAAACAGAGAAGAACAGGAGCCCCCAGGCAGCTTGCAAGCCCAGCAACTGCACCCGGGGATCGCGAAAGCCGGCGAACTTCATCGCCGGAAGCGCCACGATCCAGGGCGCCATCAGGCCCGCAAGTACGGGCAGATAGAACCACCACGGCTGCACATGCTGCAGCTCCTGCTCGAGAAAACGTCCAAAATGGTGCTGGACGAACAAAACTTCAACGAAGACCCAGCCGTTCTGCAGGTAACACGCCACATACCACGGCAGCGCAACGACGAGAGCGGCGGTGGCAAACATCAGAAGATCACGCCAGCGCCTTCTCCCTACCCACAGCAATGGAGCGGCGAGAACCACCGGGACCAGCCCTTTGGCAAGGACCGCGAGGCCCAGCAGCACACCTCCGGCGATAAGGCCGCGGCGTCCTCCACAGCGTACCCATGGAAGCACCAGCAACATGGAAGCACCAGAGGTGGCGGCGAGCGGAAGGTCTGTTACGGACACCCTGCTGAAGGCCAGCCATCCCGCGGAGGTGGCCAGAATCGCAGTGGCGTAAGAAGCCGCAAGTTCGCCCCACTCACGCCGAGTCCAGAGATAGAGGAAGACAAGAAAGCCAACGCTGACGAGAGCTACGGGCAGGCGAGGCGCCAACTCTTCACCCAGGCCGGCCCGCCAGCCGGCAGCGATAAGCCAGTAGAGTAGGGCCGGTTTCTCAAACCACGCTTCGCCCCAAAGTCTCGGGGTTAACCAGTCACCGCTCTGGGCCATCTCACGGCCGATTGCGGCATAGCGCGGCTCATCAGGCCCCAATAAACCTGTGTGCGTTAGTCCATAGAGATAAAGCAACAGGACAACCGGCGCGGCCAGCACCAGTTTGAAAGGAAGCCGCAACCTGCCAGTATAATGTCGCCCATGAGAGGAGCCCGTCTGCTGGCAGTGTTAGCGTTCGTGGCCGCTGCCTCGACGGCGACCGTGTGCGAGTGCGATCCGGGCGTGCCTGACACGATGCGGGCGCGCCAGTGCAGCCTGTGTAACGAAGCCGAGAAGCAGAGTGCCGGGGTTGACGTTTTCTTCCTCAAGGACATCAATCCCCGGAAGCCCAACCGCTGGCTCGCACTGCCTCGCCGCCATGGGTCAGGGCTGCACCACCTGCACGAGCTTACCCCTGAAGAGCGAACCCAACTCTGGTCTCGTGCCATCGATCGAGCCCGTGAGCTGTGGGGCGACCGCGACTGGGGCCTCGCTTACAACGGCGAGCAGGTTCGTACGCAGTGCCACACTCACATCCACATCGGCAAGATGATGGTCCACGTCGAAAACGACAAGTTCATCGTGGTCAGCAAGCCATCGCAGATTCCTGCGCCGGAAGGTGAGGGGCTCTGGATCCACCCTGACGGTAAGGGACGCCTCCATGTGCATGTTGGTGAGCAGACTACCGAGACTGTATTGATGCGCTGACTAACGTTTGCTGCTCGGCGTCGTCAGCAGCAGGATGCTTCACAAAGGGCTGTTCCTGCCCCTTGCGGTCGCCCTGATGCTGCCGGCCGAGCCGCTGACACAGTCCGACCGCGAGCGCCTGATCGCCCATTTCGAGTTGACCAGCTCGTGGCGGGCCGATGAGGTTCGGGGCCTGAGCCAGAGCCAGCTCGAGTCTCGGCCCCAGGTGGACGCATGGTCCGTGCTGGATGTGGTGGAGCACCTGAACACGGCCGAGCCTCAATACTGGGCGATGGACGCGTGGCAGGGCCTGCTCATGGTTCCCGCACATTCACAGCGCCAGATCCTGCAGATCCGCGAAATCAAAGCACATCCACAGTTCCCCCGGCCCTGAGTTGCCGCTGTTACCATCGGGGTCTATGGGGCCACAGGCAGGCGAGCAGCCAAAGCTGCCCATCCAGGGTGTTCGGAATCTGATTGCCGTTGGATCAGGCAAAGGTGGCGTCGGTAAGACGACCGTTTCTGTCAATCTGGCGATCTGCCTGTCTCAAATGGGCTTTCGCATCGGCCTTCTCGACGCAGACGTTTATGGCCCCAACGTTCCGCTGATGATGGGCATTCGGGACACACCGCACGCCGTCGGAGACCGCATCCAGCCGCTCGAGCAGCATGGCATCAGGCTGATGTCGATGGGGTTCCTCAACCCCGGCGACAAACCGCTGATCTGGCGGGGCCCGATGCTCAATAGCGTGATTCAGCAGTTCCTGCGAGGCGTAGACTGGGGTGAACTCGACGCTCTGGTAATTGATCTGCCACCCGGTACCGGCGACGTGCAGCTGTCTCTGATTCAGACCGCACCGGTGACCGGCGCGATCGTTGTGACCACCCCGTCTGAGGTGTCCCTCGAAGATGCACGCAAAGCCGTTCAGATGTTCCGACAGGTGCGCGTCGACGTAATTGGCATCGTCGAAAACATGAGCTACATGCAGGTTCCCGGCACCAGCCAGCGCATTGACGTGTTTGGGCAGGGCGGCGGCAAACGAACCGCTGAAGCGATGGGGATTCCGTTCCTGGGCGAATTACCGCTGGAGCCCCAGATCCGAATCGGAGGCGACACGGGCCGGCCGGTCTCGCTCGCAGGTGAGACTGATCCACGAGCGGCCGCATTTTATCAGGTTGCTTCGAATGTAGGGGAGAGGCTGAAGGCGGGAGCCGGATCCACCGGCCCCCGCATCAGCATCGTCGATTAAGGCAGGTTACTGAACTGAGATGCCGCGGTCGGGCAGGAGATCTGCCGTCGAACGCTGCAGCGCAGTAAGGTTGCGGCGGAAGGTCACCGTCTGGTTCACGAGGTTCGACTGCGCCTGGTTGAGCTGTGTCTGCGCATCGAGCACGAAGAACAACGTCGTCGTACCAAGGTCGAACTTCTTCGTTTCTGCATCGAGCCGCTTCTGCGCGAGGTCGAGGGCTACGCGGGCGAGCTCCACTGAAGCCCGGCTGCGTTCCACTTCCGTGATCGCGTTCAGCACTTCGAGACGGCTCTGCTGCTCGGAGTTGCGGATGCGCAGCAGGTCGAGCCGCTTGTTCACTACCGCGTCGGCATAGTCGGCTGCGGCGCGCCGGTCTCGCAACGGGAAGTTCAACTGCAGACCCATGCTGTAGGTCGGAAAGCCGAAGCCGAAAAGCTGATCGAGCGCATCGCCCAGTCCACCGGGAATGACGCTGACCACCTGGTTACCCCCGCCGCCGAACACGTTCGAGCGTTGGTACAACGGACCGCCACGGCCGAAAGCGCCATAGCTGCCGGTCAGGCGGAAGTCCGGCCTGAGCGCGTTCGATGCCCCGCGGATGGTCAGGTCGTCGACATCAATCGCCTGTCGTGCTGCCCTCAGGTCCGGACGCTGCCGCAACGCTTTCTCAACGAGCGCTTCGCGATCCAGTGCGGTCTGGACCGGGGGCTCAACGCCTTCAGTCAGCACAAGCGGAAGCGTGCGAACCTTCGGCTCCAGGTCAGCTCCCATCTGTCGTCTCAGGACATCCTCGACTGCCTGGAGCCTGAATCGAGCCTGCGTTACCGCGAGTTCGGCATTCTTGTACTGCGCTTCCGGCTGATAGATATCGAGCTGCGAGATCGCGCCGAGTTCGAGTTCGCGTCGAGCACGCTCGAGGA
Source organism: Bryobacteraceae bacterium (assembly GCA_035633775.1). Classification (GTDB taxonomy): domain Bacteria; phylum Acidobacteriota; class Terriglobia; order Bryobacterales; family Bryobacteraceae; genus JAWXCM01. The sequence goes on along the minus strand of DASQEG010000807.1, from coordinate 2,555 downwards.
ACTTCTCATTGAGTGCCAGGTTCTGTTCCTGTACCTTCAGCTGTTCGCGCGCAAAGATCACGTCCCAGTAAGCGTTTTCGGCTCGCTCAACGATGCGCAGTACACGATCTTCGATGTTGTAGCCGGACTGCCGCAGACGGCTCTGAGCAACCGTAATCGGCAGCTTTGTGTAGAACGTGCCGCGGCCGCGGAGCAGCGGCTGCGTGAAGCCGAAGTTGAAGTCCGTGTTGATGGCCGGGTTGTACAGCTGGAACGCACTATTGTTCGAGCTCTTCACGCCGTTGAAGCCGAAATTCCACGTTGCGCCTGTCGGCAACAACGAGGCCGCACGGACTACAAGCGGCTGCTGGAGGGAGCTGACGGTCGAAGCACCGGCGAGCACGTCGTTGGCTGGAGTCTCGCGGCGTGTCGCGTTGAATGACGCCTGGAGCTGCGGATCGAAGATCGAGTACTGCCGCAGAATTGCGTTGCGGGGAATCTCGACCGAGAGCCTCTCCAGCTGAATGTCCGTGTTGTTTGCGAGCACCAGATCGATGTAGTTGCGCAGCGACAGTTCCAGCCTGTCGTCGATCACGTGCGCGTCGAACGCGACCGGTCCCTGGAGTTCGACTCGTGGCCGCTGATGGTTGAACGATCGGGTAAACCATGCGCCTGTACCGAACGCGGGAGCCTCGGCCGTGGGCGTTCTGGTGCTCGTGACAAAGCTGGTGGCACCGATCTCAGCGGCATTGGCCGCTATGCAGAGTAGTGGAAGAAAAAGAAAACCTTTGCGCATACCGCCCTATTCGTAACGAATTGCTTCAATCGGATCCAGCTTCGCTGCCTGGACCGCCGGATAGATACCGAACAAAAGACCAATACCCACGGACACGCCGAACGCCACAGCGATGGATGCTGTGGTTACGTCGGTCTGCCACCCAGCCGCACTCGCAATCAGCTTGGACAGCGTGTACCCGAACAGGATGCCGATCAGTCCGCCGATGATGGATATCAGCACGGCTTCGGTAAGGAACTGCCGAACGATGTCGGCTTGTCGTGCACCAATCGCGCGCCGAATACCGATCTCACGCGTACGTTCCAGAACCGTGGCGAGCATGATGTTCATGATTCCGATACCGCCGACCAGCAGCGAAATGCCGGCGATACAAATCATGACGATCGAAAAGATCATCTGGGTGCGCTTCTTCTGCTCCAGCAGGCCCGCCGGTACGGTGATGTTGAAATCACCCGCATCCTTGTGAGTGGCGGTCAGAATCGCGTTGATAACGTTCGCTGTCTCAATCGAGTCAGTGTTATCGCGCACACGGATGTAGATCCCATCGATCTCGTCTTTCAGGTAGCTGTTGTTGTCCTCGAACCGGCGCATCACCGTATTCAAAGGAGCAATCACCAGATTGTTGCGATTTACCACTTCGACACCTTCAACCTCGGTGTCACCGCTCGCCTGAGCCGCGAGCACACCGACAACCTGCAGCCAGGTGTCGTTCACCTTCACGAACTTGCCGACCGCGGACTCATAGCCGAGCAGGTTCACCTTGGCCGACTCACCGAGCACGCACACCGGGGCCGATGTACGGTCGTCTTCTTCGTTGAAGAAGCGGCCCTCGACTACCTTCAGGCTGTTGATGCGCAGATAATCCGGCGTAACGCCGATCAGCGTTGGAGATTCGGCCGCCGTCTTAGGCAGTACTTTCATCGGCTTGAAACGCTTGCGCGGCGTGGCGCTATCGATGCCGCCCACGTTCTCAACGATGGCACGGTAGTCCCGGAAGGTCATACCCGGCGAGATGGCCCGGCGGCTCTGGAGCTCGTTACGATCCACGGCCTCTTTGGCCTCGATGATGATGTTGTTCACACCGAGCAGGTCGATGTAGCTCATCATCTCTTTCTGCGCGCCCGCGGTAATGGAGAGCATCGCCACCACGGCCCCTACTCCGAAGATCATGCCCAGCATGGTGAGCATGCTGCGCAGCTTGTGCACGAAGAGGCTCGAGAGCCCCATCTGCAGTTCAGGAATCATCCCACTGAGATTCATTACGAGCGTCCTCCACCGGGCAGGCTGCCGACTGCGCCGCCGCCGGCGGGCTTGTCACCCTTCTTGTTGGCACCGGGCTTCGCCGTCGGATCGGCGACAGCGATGGTTTCACCTGCCTTAACGCCGCTTGCGACCACCATCACCGATTCAGATCGCTTCACCGGTTTGATCACGCGTTCCTCCCAGCGGTTGTTGGCGCGAACATATACGATCTGCTTGCCATCCTTCTCGAAAACGGCCTGGCTCGGAACGTTGATAGCGTCCGGAAACTTCTCGAGGATGATTTCGACGTCCGCAAGCAGACCGGGACGCAGCAGCACATCCAACTGGTTCTCCTCGTCGACGGGAGGCGGCAACTGCGCGCTCTGCAGCTCGCGCTCCGAGAAGCCGCCGATGCCCATCATCGGCATACCAAAGCCCCCGCGGCCACCGGGACCGCCCGCACCCGGGCCACCGGCGGCGCCCTGACCGCCCCGGCCGGCCGCGGCTGCGAGTGCAGGAACGGCCTTGCGCACCTGTT
>DASQEG010000806.1:0-3501 GCA_035633775.1 Bryobacteraceae bacterium | reverse complement strand
GATAAAGGTCAGAGGATCGGTCGGGCTCACTCCATAGATCAGGTTCGACAGAATACCGCCCAGCGCCCATGCTCCGAACATTCCAAGTACAACTCCGATGAGGGTAGGCTTAAGCCCCTCCGTGATGACGAGTCGCAGCACATCGCCAGAGCGCGCACCCAGAGCCATGCGAACTCCAATCTCCCGCACGCGGCTACGCACGCTGTACGCAAGCACGCTGTAGATCCCGACTGCCGCGAGCAGGTAAGAGAGACCCGCGAGGGCAGTAAACAGCCACATGCTGAAGCGCTGCTGAGACAAGGTTGTGGCGACCACTTCGTCCATCGGTCGTACGTTGCGGATCGAGAGCTCGCTGTTGATGTTCGCCAGCACCCGCGTAACGCCCGCAAGTAAATGCCTGGATTGAGGGCTTCCGTCTCCCCGGACCACGAGTGAGAGCCGGTCCTCCTGGTGACGCACGGGAGTGTACATCATCGTTACCGGTTCGGGGACACTCAACCCACGCGCCTTGGTGTCCGCAACAATTCCAATCACCTGGAACGCAATCTCCGGTGTAAACGACACGCGCAGGTGCCTGCCTAGCGGGTTCTCGCCCGGCCAGAACAGATCCGCCATGGCCTTGCTGATCACAACAACGGGTCTGTTCGCTGAGATGTCCGCCGGCTCGAAGTCACGACCCGCCACAATCGGTATACGCATCGTGCGAAAGTAATTCGGCGTAGTCTGGCGAACGGACACGTTGCGTTGAAGAGCAAACACCTCGGCAGGTCTGCCGTCCACCGTGACTGGCTGCTCCGAGCCGCCCTCAAGGAGAGGCAGGTTGTCGATGGCGGCGACAGACTCTACACCTGGCAAGGCGGCGACGCGCGGCAGGAACTCGTCGTAGAAAAGAGACAGCTTCGTTCTGTCTGCGGGTTTAGGTATCGGAATGCTCATCGTGAGCACATTAGCGGATTCAAAGCCGGGATCAGTGCCTCGAAGAGCCGCGAGCGAACGCACCATAAGACCCGCACCGATGAGCAGTATGATCGACGACGCAACTTCCGCCACAACCAGCGCCGTGCGTGTGCGACGGCCACCCGAGTAGCTGTCCGAGCGGCCGAGACCCTGTTTGAGGGAGTCGTGGACATCGCCGCGCACCAGCCTGAGACCTGCTACGAGGCCTGCCAGTAAACCGGTGAGCACTGAGGCGAGAAGCGTGAAAGCCAGCACACGTATGTCGATTTGAACCTCCGTTGCCTGAGGCAACTGATCCGCGAGCGCTCCCATTACCAGCGATTGGCCCGCCTGTGCCACAGCGAGTCCAAGCAGGCCGCCCAACACAGACAGCAATGTCGTTTCGAACAGGATGGGGCGGAGTATCTGCCTGCTGCTCGCACCCAGTGCTGCGCGTATGGCCAACTCCTTTCGCCGGCTGATCGTCCGCGCGAGTACCAGATTTGCCGTGTTCGCGCACGCGATCAGCAGAACGAAGCTGACCGCCCCAAGCAAGGCAAGCAGGGCCGGCCGAACATCGCCCACGAGATCGTCAGTCAGGGATCGAATTACGGCACCCCACCCTTTGTTTTCGTTCGGGTAATCCCGCGCAAGCCGGTCGGAGATGACATTGATATCTGCCTGCGCCGCATCCACGGTGACTCCTGAACGGAGCCGGCCAACTACCAGCCAATTGTGGTTGGCGCGTTCCGCTCGGTCTTCCGCTGTCCATGCGTTCGGGATCCATCCTTCCGTTGAGGCCGGAAACCACGAGGCGACACGAAAGCTTGCGGGCATGACACCGATTACGCGGTAGGTTCGATCCGTCGATTCGAGCTGTTTGCCTAAGGCATTGGCAGGCGATCCGAAGTGCGACGCAGCGAAGCCATGGCTCAGGACAATCACGCCGTCACGTCCCGGAGCGCACTCCTCGCTTGTGAACACGCGCCCGATCTCCGGGGGGACACGCAGCACCTCGAAGAGCGCGGCATCGGAGGTCGTAACCAGCATCGACTGTGGCCTTCCGCCTCTGCCGATCTGCAGCACGCTACCGCCGAAAGCGGACATGGACTCGAACGACGTGCTCTGCTTCCGCCAGTCCAGAAAGTTCGCGGGCGAGACGGTAAAGCGCTTTAGTCCGGGGAATGCGGCGGCAGGAGGGACGTGATACACCGTCACGATCGTCTCGGATTGAGGGAACGGCAGCGGCCGCAACAGGACCGCATTTACGACGCTGAAGATCGTTGTATTGGCACCAATTCCCAGCGTCAGGATCGCCAGGGCTGAAACTGCGAAACCCGGGTTTTTGCGGAAACTGCGGAACGCATGCCTAACGGAAATGAGGAAATCCTTCATGGCGTGCCGAGTACATAGCAACGCGACAGCCCTTTGAGGACGTGCACGGACTCAGGATCTTAGGCCCTATCGCTGGCAGGGCCGGTGTCCGTGTTTGGGACTCTCTGTTCGCCGCAGGACAATCGCACTGCCTAATCGGTCAACGCACTCCATCCACGCCGCGACAGGTCAACATAGATGACAAACCCTGCAAGCAGTCCAGCACCAAGCAAAGCCAGGCCAAGCCCCGTCTCACCGAGCAGCAGCTTGCCCGTACCGAAAAGGCACCCATAGATCAGGATGCAGCCGCTGATCCAGTCCACCAGATTGTTCAGCCCGTCACCGCGGGGCCTTACTTCGGGTGCAAGCCTCGCGATCGGTCCCCAGCCGGAGCGCGAAGGTGCGGTTCGACGGTAAAAGCTCACGAGAGTTTGCTCTGATTCCGGCTTTGTCAGGAACGTGGCCGCAAGCCAGACCACCGTCGTAATTGCGACGGTAATCAGCATGATCACGGCTTCATCCACGGGCCGGGCGCTGTCAAGGTCGAACACCGTCTGCAGGGCTACCGACACAACGAACGCCGACGTCATCGCCGATACTTCACTCCACGCGTTGATCCGCCACCAGTACCACCGCAGCAGCAGAACGAGTCCGGTGCCCGCACCTGTCATGATCAGGAGCTTCCAGGCACCGGAGATCGATTCCATGTAGAACGTCACCACGGCTGAGAGCAGCGTGATCAGAATCGTCGCCAGTTGCGAGGCACGGACATAGTGCTGCTCCGGAGCGGACTTCCTGATGAAGCGTGCGTAGAAATCGTTGATGAGATAGCTCGCCCCCCAGTTCAACTGAGTAGCAATTGTCGACATGTAGGCCGCAGCGAAACCTGCCAGCATCAGCCCGCGAAGGTATGGAGGCAGATAGTCGATCATCACCTTCACGTAACCGGATTCCTTGTCCTGCAAGTCCGGGTAGAGCAGGATGGACGCGAGTCCAACCAGGATCCACGGCCACGGGCGAATGGCGTAATGGGCGATGTTGAACCACAGAGTTGCGAGCAGCGAGTGCCGCTCGTCCCGCGCACAGAACATGCGCTGAGCCACGTAACCTCCGCCCCCGGGTTCGGCTCCAGGGTACCAGGTTGCCCACCACTGGACGGAGATGTACACGACGAACGTAATGAGCGGCATC
>DASQEG010000805.1:0-2458 GCA_035633775.1 Bryobacteraceae bacterium | reverse complement strand
TGCTGTTTGTGGGTACCTGCTTCTCGGCTCCGAACACCGCTGCGCAATAGCCCATCGCATCGTGGCCGTAGTTCTGTTCGACGACATTGTCATCGTTGCCCCAGTCAATGTCGTAAACCCCGCCGTCGATTCCGGGCGAGTCGATCCAGAACCCCTCTGTATGTCGGACGATGCACTTGTTGCAGGTCCACGTCCAGATTCCGTTCGGAGTCCCGATGGTCAGACGCCCCTGAAGCCCCGTCAGCCACGCGGCACTGCGTTCGATCAGCCCACCATCCACGCTGAACAGGATGATCCCGTCACCATCAATGTCGTGAACAATGGAATTGCGGACCGTAACGCGTCGAACTCGGTTGGTACGCGAACTGCCGCTCACCACGATGCCCGCCCATTGCGTCGTGTTGTACGCGGTCACTCCGTCGATAACGACGTCCTCGATTGTGACGCCCGCAGGAGCCCATACGGTGACCAGGCCGGTGCGCTTCGTCTTAGGCGTGCCGCCTACATCTCTGACAACGACGTCCTTCAGGCGGAAGTGACGAAGCGTGCCTGTGGTGCCGCTGATGAGAACCCCGTATGGATTGCCGCCGACTATTTCGATGTTCGAGATGTGCCAGCCTTGCTGATCGGTCAGACGAAGAGCCGCCTCGCTTTTCGCGTCTGCCTCGATGACCGGAAGGGGCCCGGACCCGTACGCGCCGATGCGGATCGGAAGTGCCAGCGTGCCCGACCCCTTCGGAGTGAGTGCGCCGGAGCAGTGCGTCCCTCGCCTGAACAGACCGCGTCACCGGGCTCCAGTATAGATGCGGACACCTTCTGGACGGACCTCCATGCAACCTCGGCCCTGGTCCCACGGCTATTATCTGAACCAGACTGGCAGTCAACGTAATAGGTCTCCGCCTTCGCAGTGAACGAAACAAAGCAGAAGAACAGCGCTCTAAGATGAAGACGGCTCATAGGCTCTCGCCTATCCTATATCCGCAACTCCGACGAGAGCTTTGGGCCAGCGGTTCAGAAACAGCGGCGTACGCGAGTGAGTGCGAACATCGCCACTGAAGATCGGTAGCGTCATCAGACACGGCCAGCGACACGGCCACTGTTTCGATTAACATGAGCAGGATGGTTCGCGAACTCCGCCTTTGCCTGATGTTCAGTGTGGCGGCAATGGCACAAGACGGATCGGCGTACTTTGAGCAGCTCGTGCGTCCCGTTCTGCACGCCAACTGCCTGGGTTGCCATTCGGAAAAAGTTCTCACCAGCGGGTTATCACTGGAAACCGGGGAAGCGATGATGCGGGGCGGCAATCGTGGGCCGCTTTTCGTTCCCCGAGATCCTGCGGGAAGTTTGCTCATGCAGGCTCTTCATCACTCGGGCGAGTTGAAGATGCCGCCCGGACGCAAACTGAAGCCGGAGGAAATCGCCCGAATCGAAAAGTGGGTTGCCAGTGGCGCTTCCTTGCCGAAGTCGTCAGGCACGACGAAGCGGCGAGGTTCTGACCATTGGGCTTTTCGCGCGCCGGTGAAGCCGGCGCTTCCACCGGTGGTCAACACAGGTTGGACGAAGAACCCGGTTGACCGATTCATCTTGCGCCGTCTGGAAACTGCCCGTCTACAACCATCGGCTGAGGCTTCGCTCACGACCCTGTTGCGCCGCGTCCACCTCGACCTTGTTGGGCTGCCGCCGACCGCGGCTGAAGTGGCGGCGTTCCTCCGCGATCGACGTCCGGATGCTTACGAGCGCGTGGTGGATCGCTTGCTCGCATCTCCGCACTATGGCGAGCGATGGGGCCGCCATTGGCTGGACGTCGCGCGCTACGCAGACACGGACGGCTACACCATTGATGCACCTCGCGACATTTGGAAGTATCGGGACTGGGTCATTAACGCACTGAATGCCGACATGCCGTTCAACCAGTTCACCATCGAACAAATCGCCGGCGACATGCTTCCCAATCCCACAGTCGACCAGCTTATCGCCACCGGCTTTCATCGGAACACGCCCAGCAACTACGAAGGTGGAATTGACTTCGAACAGTACCGCGTGGAAGCTGTCGCGGATCGGGTGGCCACTACCGGTTCGGTGTTCCTCGGGTTGACGCTTGGCTGCGCGCGGTGCCACGATCACAAGTTCGATCCCACGTCTCAGCGGGAGTTTTATCAATTGTTCGCGGTGATGATCAACGTGGATGAGGTGGATCGGGCCCAAGACCGCAAGTACTTCAACAAGCCTTTCCTCGAGATTGGCAGCGAACAGGAGAAGGCAGCTTTCGCGGAGTGGGAGAAAGAAGTTTACGCAATCGAAGACACCATTCGAAAGCGTGAAGACATGGTGACCGGTGACGGCGATGCCGATCCTGAGTTGAAGGCTCTGCGATCGAAGCTTACGGAGCATCGGAAGGCCCGGCCCAAACTGCTTCGAACGATGATCATGCGAGAGTTGCCGAAATCACGCTCATCCT